>CACZOT010000273.1 GCA_902782795.1 uncultured Eubacteriales bacterium
CCGCGCCCCGTTCGATGGCCCCGGACGGGACGATTTTCACGATCACACCGGGGTTTTTGCGAACGACCCAGCCATCGTCCACCTGCAGGTTCTCCTCCAGGAGCCGCGCGGAGACATCGTACGCTCCCGCACGCAGGATGAGCTCGTGCTCCATTGAGGAGCGGTACACGGTGACGCGGTCCCGCGCAGTCTCCCAATAGACGCTCAGGCGCTTGCACTCAAAGAGCGAGGCCGCGCGCTCCTCCAGGAGCACGGAATAATAGGTCAGGGCGCTGTCGGCCATGGCCGCTTCCTCGGAGACGCCCTTGTTCTGGGCGTGCTCCGCGGCGACGAGCTGCCGGGCGGGCAGGTCGGCGTCTTCCCTGAGGTGCGCGGCGGACGCGTCCTCGGGAGAGCCTGCCTCGCCAAGGCCCTCCTCCTCCCCCGGCGCGCGGATGGAACGCTCCCGGGCCGGGTCGATCTCGGCGGCGGCGGTCTCGTCATATTCTTTTCGCTGCGCCTGCGGATTTTCCTGCCTGCGGGCGTCGGCGGAAGGTTCGCCTGCGCTCTCCGCGCCGGAGGCGCCTTCGAGGCTATCCTCTCCGGACGAGAGCCCCGCCGCCGTTTCCCGCGCCGAACCTTCGCCCTCGCCGGGGCGCGGCCGCGTGGTGCGCACGCGGCAGGAGCACAGCCCGATCGCGCAGACCAGCGCGAGGATCAACACACCCAGCCGTTTCATTCGTGCAGACACTCCCCATACTTCAGCCTCAGTTTTTCCCGCCACGGAGCGGGATCATACAGCAGGCGCTCGGTCTCCTCGAGCAGGAGCCTCGCCTGCTCGCGCCCCTCCTCTCCCATGGGGCTGGGCCTGTAGGCCGCCTCCTCAAAGAGCGCGGCGCACTCGCCGTACAGCCGGACGTAGTCCTCCGGCATGCGCCCGGACAGGAGCGGCGTCCAATCGCGGTAGAGGCGGTTGCCGCCGTCCATACCGCAGGCGGCAAGATACGACGCCGTGTGCCGGAACATGGCGCGCACGGCCTCGGCGGCATCCTCGGAAGCGAAGGCTTCCCGACGCGTCCGCGCCTTCTTTGTTCGCGCGGCGAGCAGGAAAAACGGCGCGAAGGGCAGCGCCACCAAGGCGATCGCCGCCAGGAGCAGCAAGATCACGCGCATGAGATCGAGCCAGCGCGGCTTGGCAAGGCGCTCCTGTTCGACGGTCACAAGGCGGAAGGAGCGATCCTCTCGGGCGGCCCGCTCGCCAAAGCGCAGATCTCGCGGGTTGACGCGGCGCACTTCGATCGTTTCGCCGCTGCCGCCTTCGTCCGCGCCGGAGAGCGTCTCGGCCATTACGGCCAGGCGGTCCCGCACGCGCTCGGAGGCGGTCTCCGTGGGCTGGTGCACTCCAGGCCAGAGGAGCAGCGCAGCGCATGCCGTCGCGATCGCGACCGCCGCGAGGCCCATTCTCGCCCGAGGAGGGGCGTTCTTTGCCAGGCCCAGGCCGATCGCGGCATAGACGAGAATGCTCGCCCAGGCCGGCAGGGACAGGCCGAAATAGGCCTGCGCCCCGCACAGCAGCGCGCCGGCCGCCAGCAGCGGCCATCTTCCCCGCGAGAGGAACGCCTGCGCGAACAGCGCTCCGCCGCACACGGCGAGCAGGCACGCTGCGAAGGCCGTCCCCTGTCCGGCGGGCACGGCGAAATACGCGTACGCGTAGTCGTTCGCCGCCTCACTGGCCGCGAACAGGCGGTTGCACAGGGCGAGGAGCCCGTTCCTCGCCTCTGGAAGGAGCGCGAGCAGCGCGGCCGCGGCGAGAGCCGCAGCCAAAAGGAGAATGCGCCTCTTCTTCACAGCTCCACGCCCTCCCGCAATTCGCCGATGGAGACGGCGCGCACAGCCGCTGTTTCCCACTCCGGCAGGACCAGCGTGACGGCGGAACACCCGGCGAGGGAGACGGCGTCCGTATCCGCGCGCGCGCTGAACAGGACGATCCGCCCCGGGAGCGCTTCCGAGGATTCACCGGCGAAAAGCGCAGCGATCCTCTCGCCCCCGGGCACGGCGCTCGCGCGAAGGAGTTCCTCCGCTACCGCCTCGTGATCAGCCCCCGACGCCACGCTCGCGCGGCGCAATCGGCGTTCTTTTCCATCGAACCAGAAGACCATATGCTCCGTCTCCTCGGACAGCAGCGCGCGGGACACGGACAGGAGCGCTTCCGCCTCGCGCGCGAGGGCGGGACAGATCTCGCCCGGGATGGACGTCTCGAGCAGAAGCGCCCACTTGGCCGCTTCCGGGCGGGAGGTCTCCCGCGAAAGCAGGCGGCCCGTCTTGCGTGAGAGCTTCCAATGGATGCCGCGCAGGGCGTCGCCCGGACGGAATTCCCGCGCGCCGCCGTCCGGTTCTCCGGGGCCGAAGCGCGTCTGCCCGGTAGATTCCAGCGCCCCGGGATCCCGCGGGGACAGCGCCACCGAAAACAGGCGCGGAAAGACGAGCGTCTCCGCCTCCGCGGCGCGGCGGAGGGGAAACGCGGCCAAGCCAAACCAATCCCGCGCCTCCGCGGAGACCACACGCGAGCACAAGCAGCCGCATTCGGCGCTTTCAAGCGGTTCAGAGACCTCGGTCCCGTCCATGCGGATCTCCCGCGAAGACTTCTCGCCGGTGAGCGCGTTCGCTGCCTCCAGACGCGCGGTGACGGCGCAGAACCAAGCCACGTCGCCTCGCATACGCACGTGGAGCCGCCCCGTCTCCCCCGCCTCCAGGCGCGCCGGCGCTTCGACCGTGATCGCCGCGCGTTGCGCAGTCCACAGGGCGCAGAGGATGGAAATCGCAGGTACGACCAGAGACGCCGTCAATACCGCGCGCGTCCCCGCGTTGTTCTCAAAAAAGTACAGGCAGCCGACGGCCAGGAGCCAGATCAGCCAGCCTGCGCGCCGCTTCGCCATCGCTCAGGCCCGCCTGTCCGGGTTCTCGACGCGCGCGAGGAGCCCCTCCAGCGCCTTCGCCGGGGAGACGCCCTCGGTCCGCGCTTTACGGCTAGGCAGGACGCGATGCGCGCAGACGTCCATGAAGACGGCCTGCACGTCCGCGCCGGTCGTGTAATCGCGCCCCTCTATATAGGCGCGCGCCTTGGCCGCGCGGTCGACGAAGAGCGCGCCGCGCGGGCTCACGCCCACTTCGAGCAGATTCTCCTCGCGGGAGGCCTCCGCGAGGCGGGCGATGTACTCGAGCACGCGATCCGTGGAGGCGACGGCGCGCGTCTCCTCCTGCATGCGCAACAGGTCTTCCCGGCTGCACACCGCACGCACGCTTTCCAGGGGATCGGCCTGCTGGCGGTCCCGCATGAGGGCGATCTGCGCCGCGCGGTCGGGGTAGCCGATGGTCAGCCGCAGCAGAAAGCGGTCCAGCTGGGCGAAGGGCAGGCTCTGCGTGCCCGCCGCGCCGACCCGGTTCTCCGTGGCGACGACCAGGAACGGCCGCGCCAGGGGATGCGTCTCGCCGTCCACGGTGACCTGCTTTTCCTCCATGGCCTCCAGGAGCGCGGACTGCGTGCGCGAGGAAGCGCGGTTGATCTCGTCCGCGAGGAGGAGCTCCGCCCCGTTCACCACGCCGGGCCGATAGACGAATTCTCCCGTGTCCCGATCGGGCAGGGAGTAGCCGACGATGTCGCTGGGCAGCACGTCCGGCGTGCACTGCAGCCGCCGGAAACGCAGGGAGAAAACGCGGCTCAGGGCCACGGCGAGCGTGGTCTTGCCCACACCCGGCACGTCGTCGAGCAGCACGTGGCCGCCCGCGAGCATCGCCAGGACCACGCGCTCGATCGCGGCCCGCTTGCCCGCGATCACCTTTTCCAGTTCCCCGAGAGCTTCCCCGATCGCCCGATTCATGCCCATAGACCTCCTTGCGCGCAAAAGGGCCGGGAAGGGCGGCTGCCACCGCCCCTCCCGGCCGGAGCGGGTGTTATTCGCCCGCGTTCAGAATGATGCGTCCCTGCGGCGCGGCGTACTCCTCGCCGATCGCGTTGCCCATTTCGGCGATGTAGAGCCAGACCACGTCCCGCACGACGGCGGTAGTGATGGTGCTCTTCTCGTTGTCCGCGGCGGCCTGCGGGAAGATGTAGGAGGAATCCATGCCGTTGAAGTTGGCGTTGCTGGTGAGGACGGCGTAGGTGGCCTCCGGATCGAAGGGCTCGCCGTTGACATCATCGATGGTCACGCGGCCGAGGCTCGCCGCGGTGAACCAGTTCTCGCCGTAGGCCTCGCCCCGATCGTATTCCTTGGAAAGATCCACGCTGTAGGTCAGGCCGGAAACCTGCATGAAGGACGCGCAGGTCGCGGCGGTGTCCTCACTGTAGGGAAGGCCCTGGGAAGCGGCCTCCAGCGCCTCGAGCATCTGGGCGCCGGTCATGTAGACCACGGCGACCTTGTTCGGATACGGCAGGACCTCGGCCAGACTCTCCGCGCCGAAGACGCCCTCAGGGATGTCGGCGCGCAGGTTGCCGCCGTTCCACAGGGCGACGATGTGCTTCTCGTCCGCGTCCAGGCTTGTGATGCCGGCTGCGACGTCGTCCTCTTCGAAATACTCGTCGATGGTTCCGGAGACAGCGAACCAGCGCAGGGCGTCAGCCCAGAAGTCTCCAAGGCTCGTCTCCCCTTTGCGGGCGGCGTCGTCCGCGCCGGGCAGGGTCTGGGCGGCGTAGGCCTCGAGAGTCTCGTCCAGCTCGATCTCGTTGCCGTGCGCGTCCACGAACGTTCCCGCGAGGGCGGGCGTCAGGCCGCACAGAAGGCAGAGGACCAGGGCCA
>CACZOT010000274.1 GCA_902782795.1 uncultured Eubacteriales bacterium
ACCTGCGCGTCATACAATGGCCGCGCGCGCGGGCGGCCCCCCGGGGCGGCGGCGCAAGCGCGCGGGCGAAGCCCGCGTGCGGCGCCGCGCAAGGTCTGCTCCCCGAAGTGTCTGCCCCGGCAGGCGGGGTGATCCACCTGCCGAGGAAAATGCATGGGCCGCGCCATTTTGCACCAAGTCTTGCGCCGGGGCGCGCTTTCGGGTATACTGGTCAGGATCAGAACAACATACACCGGAGGATATACGGCATGACGATCTGGGAAGCGATGACGATGCTCGGCGGCGTGGGCCTGTTCCTGTACGGGATGACGGTCATGTCCACGGGCCTCAAGAGCGCCGCGGGCGACCAACTGCGCGGCATCCTCGAGCGCGTGACGGGCAACCGTTTCGCGGCCATCCTCATCGGCATACTGGTGACGATGCTCATCCAGAGCTCTTCGGCCACGGACATGATGGTGATCGGCTTCGTCAATTCCGGCCTGATGGACCTGAGCCAGGCCATCGGCGTGATCATGGGCGCGAACATCGGTACCACGGTCACGGCGCAGATCACGGCGTTCGATCTGACGGCGCTGGCGCCGCTGCTGCTCTTCGCGGGCTGCGTGATGGAGCTGTTCCTGAAAAAGGCGCGGGCGCGGCACATCGGCTCGATCATATTGGGCTTTGGCATGCTGTTTGTGGGCATCGGGCTGATCAAGAGCTCGATCGCGCCGCTCGCGAACAGCCCCGGCTTCGTGCGCGTGCTCTCGGCGCTGGAGCATCCCGCCCTGGCGGTGCTTTTCGGCGTGGCCTTCACGGCGATCCTGCAATCCTCCTCCTCGGCGGTGGTCATCTTCCAGGCCTTCGCGGTGGAGGGGCTGCTCAGCTACCACACCTGCGTGTATCTGCTCATCGGCGCGGCGGTCGGCTCCGTGACGCCGAACCTCCTGGCCGCCCTCACCACAGGCCGCAACGGCAAGCGGACGGCCCTGCTGAACCTCTACTTCAACCTCATCCGCGCCGCCCTGCTCATTCTGGTGACGAGCCTGTTCCCGGTGGTCCTGCGCGGCATCCAGGCCCTGTCCCCGGGCGATATCGCCCGCCAGGTCGCCAACACGCACACCTTTTTCGCCATCTTCGCGGTGGCGGTGATCGCCCCCTTCTCGCGCTGGCTGGTCATGCTCTCGCGGCGCACGATCCCGCTCCTGCCGGAGGAGCAGCGCGCAGAGGAGGAGCAGCGCCTCATCTTCCTGGTCAACGCGGAGAAGAACCCACCCGCCGTGGCTCTGCGCATGGCCATGCTGGAGGTGGGCCGCATGGGCAAGATGGCCAGGGCCAACCTGGAGACAGCGCTGCAATACTTCTTCGCGCCGGATCAGGAGGAGCTCGGCGCGCGCGTGCTCGCCACCGAGGAGACGGTGGACTATCTCAACCACGCCATCAGCGACAAGCTCGTGGAGCTGCGCACCCTGAACCTCTCCGACCGCGACATCTTCCGCCTCTCCAAGATGATGCTGGTGGTCTCCAGCTTCGAGCGCGTCAGCGACCACGCGGAGAACATCGTCGAATTCACCCAGCGCCTCCGGGCCGCCGGAGCGACCATCTCCGCGGCGGGCCTGGGCGAACTGCGCGCCATGGGAGACGCGGTGCTCGAGACGCTGGACGTCTCCATGGACGTGTACGGCGACGAGCGCTTCGACCTCCTGCCCAAGGCGGAGGCGCTGGAGCAGAGCGTGGACGACATGCAGGAGCAGTACATCCAGAACCACATCGACCGGCTCATGGTCGAGGCCTGCAACCCCCTCAGCGGCGTCATCTTCACCGATATGTGCACCGACCTCGAGCGCTGCTCCGACCAGGCCATCAACATCGCGACGGCGCTCCTGGAGCGCGCGGAGGAATAGCGCCCCAGGCGCTTTCCCAATCAGAAACAGCGGCGGTCCCTTTGCGGGGACCGCCGCTGTTTTTTTCAGCAGGCGCTGAAAAGAGCCGCCGCCGAGAGGGCGATCGCCCTCCGGCGGGACCCGCCCGCCGGTCAGCCCGGTGATGACGACCTTTTAGACCGCGGCATGGCCTGACGCTGGCGGCGCTTCAATGGATACTCCTCCTTGAAGCAACGCTCCGAGCGGCCGCGGCCCCGAAAGCTTTTCTTCGCCTTCGGCCTGCGGGCTTCCCGCGTGCAAAACGCGCCCCACCGGATGGGCGGGGCGCGTTTTTGTCCATGCGGATCAGGCGTTCAGGCCCAGGTAGTTCTTGAGGTTGGCGTAGCCCTCCTGGATGGCCATGCAGCACTCCTCCATGCCCTCGAACTCCAGGGAGAGCCAGCCGTCGTAGCCGGCGTCCTTGAGCACGGCCAGGCACTTGTCCACCGGCACCTCGCCGTGGCCGACCATGGCGCCGCGCAGGAGACGGCCGCCCTTGGAGGCGAACCAGCCCGCGTTGGGCCTCGGGCGGGACGCGTCGCGCAGATGGAAATCCTTGGCGTGGACGTGCACGGCGTAGGGCGCGGCCACCTTCACGGCGGAGAGGGGATCCTCGTCGGCGCAGAGGAAGTTGCCCATATCGCACAGCCAGCCGAAGTTCTTGTGGCCGACGGTCTCCACGAGCTCCTTGACGCGCCAGGAATTCTGGGCGTAGAAGCCGTGGTTCTCGATCATGGTATGCACGCCCAGGCCGGCGGCGTATTCCGTCACGCGGCGGTAGCCCTCGGCGAGCACGGGCAGGGCGTCGTCCCAGGAGACGGGCTTGCCCTCGGCGTCGAAGCCGGCGGTGGCGTCATGGCGCATGCGCGGCGCGCCCGCGAGCACGGCGACCTCGACTTCCTTCTTGAGGCGCTCGACCTCGCTGTCCAGGCCGTTTTTGAGGAAATCGTTGCCGATGAGGTAAGAGCAGATCTCGATGCCGTACTCCTTGGCCTGGGCGGCCAGCTTGACGGCGAGCTCCTTCTCATCTTCCAGGCTCATGCCCAGCGGCACGTACTCGATGCCGTCAAAGCCGAATTCCTTGGCTTTGGGGATGATGTCCAGGAAGGTCATGCGGCCGGCGCGGAGCGCCTGGGTGAAGCTGTAGGAACTGACTGCGATTTTCATGGGGAACCGCCTCCGTTTTCATTGATGTTGGGGGAATTGTATGGGGCAGGGAAGGTCACTCCCTGGGGGACGCTTCCGTCCCGCCGAGCCCGAAGATGGCCCGGCGGATCTGTTCGGTGGTATCGGCGAGCACGGCGCTGTCGGCGCGGCGCACCTGGGAGAAATCCAGCGGCTGGCCGAAGGTCATGCGCACGCGGCCGAAGACGTGGTAGGGCTCGATATGCACCGGCACCACCGGCGCTTTGGAGCGGATGGCGATCAGGGCCACGCCCGTGTTCAAGGCGGGCTCGGCATGGTGCTTTTTGCGGCGCGTGCCCTGGGCGAAGATGCCCAGGCACAGGCCGTTCTGGAGAAGGCTCAGGCAGTTGCGCACCGCGCCGATGTCCGTCTCGCCGCGGGCCACGGGAAAAGCGCCCAGATGCCGCAGGAAATTGCCGAACCACTTGGCCTGGAAGAGCTCCTTCTTGGCGATGAAGCGGATCTCCCGCTTGACCACCGCGGCCATGAGCACGGGGTCGGCCAGGGTGACGTGGTTCGGGCACAAAATGACCGGCCCTTCGGCGGGGATGTTCTCCAGGCCGCGTACGCGCAGCGGGAAAAAGACGAAGGAGACGCAGTACGCCAGGCGGATGAGGAAATGATAGAGCCTGGGGCGGAATTCCTCGTTCATGCGCGGCCTCCCCGGAGGGCGTCCTGGAGCAGGGCGAGGATGCGCTCCACGCACTCCTCGATGGAAAGCGCGGTGGTGTCCACCTCCACGGCGTCCTCGGCCTTGCGCAGGGGAGAGACGGCGCGGGTGGAATCGTCCCGGTCGCGGCGGACGAGATCGGCGAGCACCTGCTCGTAGGTGTCCGGAGCGCCCTTGGCCTGCAGCTCATCGAAGCGGCGCCGGGCGCGGATCTTCTCGTCAGCCACGAGGAAGATCTTCAACGTGGCCTGGGGGAGGACTTTCGTTCCGATATCGCGGCCGTCCATGACGATGTCGCAATCCTCGGCGATCCTGCGCTGCATGGCGACCATGGCCTCGCGCACGGCGGCCACGGCGGATACTCGCGAGGCGGCCATGGAGATCTCCGGGCGGCGGATGGCCTCGGAGACGTCCCGGCCGTTGAGGAAGACCCTCTGCGCGCCGTCCACGTGGCGCACGAGCACGCCCGCGCCCGGCACGGCGGCGGCGATGGCGGAATCGTCCTCCATGGGCACGCCGCCCTCGAGCATATACAGCCCGACGGCGCGGTACATGGCCCCGGTATCCAGATACAGGGCGCCCAGGCGCGCGGCGACCGCCTTGGCCACGGTGGATTTGCCCGCGCCGGCGGGGCCGTCTATGGCGATGGAAAATGGCATATGAAAACACCTCTCGCGGATCGTTCTTTCGCAAGGAGCCGGGAAAAGGGCCCGTTCCCCGGATATTATAACACAGTTTCGCCTCCCGGTCAGCCCTTTTGCAGATTTGTCGGTGCAAAGAAGGCCACTGTGTGTTATAATGGAAAAGACAAACAAAATGGGGGCGCGGGGCATGCTGGCAGTCGTCGCGGGAGTGATCCGCCGGGCGGGGAAGTACCTCGTCTACCAACGGCCGGAGGGCAAGCTCCTGGCGGGAAAATGGGAATTCCCCGGCGGCAAGCTAGAGGAGGGCGAGAGCCCGGAGGACGCCCTCGCGCGGGAGCTCATGGAGGAATTGGGCCTGCGCGTTCGGGTGGGCCGCGTGCTGGACGCCATCCGCAGGCAGGACCAGGGCAAGGACGTGCTCCTGCTCTTTTACGAGTGCGCGACGGACGACGCGCCCGAGACCCGCGAGCATGGCCGCGTCCGCTTCGCAGAGCCGGAGGACCTGCAGGGAATGGATTTTTCGCCTATGGACCGGCTGTTCCTCAGCCGGAACCGCCTGGAAGATCAGGGCGTGCGGCGCGCGCTCTGAGGCGAGGTTTGGAACACGCAAAGCGACGTTTCGCCCTCCCTTGGGCATCTTTGGAGCGAAATCCCTTTGCGGAGGGAGCCGTTTGCGGTAGGATAAGGGCGTAAAGATATCGGGGGAGGCGAAGACAAATGGACGTTCTCAGCCAGATGATCATCGCGGATCTGCCGGCGATCCTTCTGCTGGTGATCGGGTTCGTGCTGGTGGTCGTGGAGATGTACGTGCCGGGCTTCGGCGTGCCGGGGATCAGCGGCATCATCTGCCTGGTGGCGGGGGTGTGGCTCAAGGCGGACAGCGCCCTGGAGGCGTTGGTGCTGGCGATCGTGATCATCGCGCTTTTGTGCGTGGCGCTCTCCATCGCGATCCACTCGGTCTCCAAGGGGCGGCTGGCCAAATCCAAGCTGGTTTTGCACGAGACCGCCACGGAGAGCGAGGATCTGGGCGCCAACGATCTCAAATACTACCTGGGCCGCGAGGGCACGACGGCGACCGTTTTGCGGCCCGCTGGCCTGGGCGAGTTCGACGGCGTGAAGCTGAACATTGTCTCGGACGGCGAATTCATCGCCGCGGGCGCGCAGGTGCGCGTGACGGCGGTGGAGGGCAACCGCATCGTGGTGCAGCCAGTCAGGAAGAACTGAGGTTTTGCGCATTATCCTGCATATTTTTGAAAGAACATGAGGAGGAAGAAACATGGAAAGCGGAATCATCGGCGTACTGGTGCTCGTGATCGTGATCGTGGTGTTCCTGGTGGCATTCTTCAACTTCTTCCCGCTGAGCCTGTGGATCTCGGCCACGGCTTCCGGCGTGAAGGTCTCCATCGCGGCGCTGATCGGCATGCGCTTCCGGCGCATCAACCCCTCGCGCATCGTGCTGCCCCTGATCAAGGCCACGAAGGCCGGCATCAACGTGAACATGAATGAGATGGAAGCGCACCTGCTCGCCGGCGGCTCCGTCGACCGCGTGGTGGACGCGCTGATCGCCGCGCAGAGCGCGCAGATCCCCCTGGAATTCGAGCAGAGCCGCGCCATCGACCTGGCCGGCCGCAACGTGCTCGAGGCCGTGAAGATGTCCGTCAACCCGAAGGTCATCGAGACGCCCGTCATCGCCGCGATCGCCAAGAACGGCATCGAGCTGCGCGCCAAGGCCCGCGTGACGGTGCGCGCGAACATCGCCCGCCTGGTCGGCGGCGCCGGCGAGGAAACCATCATCGCCCGCGTCGGCGAGGGCATCGTCACCACCGTCGGCTCCTCCGAGAGCCACAAGGCCGTGCTGGAGAACCCCGACCTCATCAGCCGCACCGTGCTGAACAAGGGCCTGGACGCCGGGACCGCGTTTGAGATCCTGTCCATCGACATCGCCGACGTGGACGTGGGCCGCAACGTGGGCGCGCAGCTGCAGATGGACCAGGCCGAGGCCGACCGCCGCATCGCGCAGGCCAAGGCCGAGGAGCGCCGCGCCATGGCCGTCGCCCATGAGCAGGAGATGAAGGCC
>CACZOT010000275.1 GCA_902782795.1 uncultured Eubacteriales bacterium
CCCGCAGCGGAAAGTGAACTGGCCCAGCCTCACCGGCAGCAAGCACCCGGAATATTACAGCAATACCGAACAGCAGACCCTGATGTTCATCGCCGGGATCCACGCGGAGGAGACCGAAGGGGTCATGACTCTGAGCAACTTCATTTCCCTGCTGGAGACCGGCAAGGACCGCCGCGGCCAGGCCAATCCGCATCTGGTGGACCTGGCGCAGCATTACCGGATCGTGCTGCTGCCCTGTGTGAACATGGACGGACGCAGTTTCGCGCCGGACTGTCTGATGGGCTGCTCGCCCGCAGATTATGGACCGATCCAGACCCGGCTCAAAAACGGTGAATATCTGGTCTGGCCCGATCTCAAGGAATATTTCCCCCTGCCGATGGACCAGGTGGGTCAGCTGGGCACTTACTACAACTTCGAAGGGGTCAACATCCAGCTGGATTCCGCGCCCGGCAACATCATTTCCAATGAAGCCAAAGCCATTCTCAAAATCGCGCACGAAGAACGGATCGACTGCATGGTCAACCTCCATTCGGCGCGCGAGTCTCCCCATTTCGTCCATCCCACGATCATCAATTATCCGGGCAATTACAAGACGGTCCATACGCTCAACCGACTCTGGTCGGACAAGATCGGCCGGGTGCTGAACTACGGCGAGGAAGCCTACAGCATACAGTGCGACATCAATGACGCCGTCAGCATGGCGACCGGCGCCGTGACCATGACTTTCGAGGCCGCCGCGTTGAAAATCGAACCTTTCGAAAACAAATTGGAAGTGGCCTACCGGATGCTGGAAACCATTATGGAATACGGTCTGGAACGTCCGCTGGCTCCGCGCAATACCCTGATGCGGCGGCCGGAATAAACAGGAGGCAGTCTGATCATGAGCGCATCAAACCACATCGGCAGTTTCAATGGTCTGGGCATGAATCCGGGCAATCTCTCCCGTCTTTCCAATGCACAGACCCGTTCGATCTCGGCGGAAAATTTCACCGGCGAGCCCGGCAAGGGCGGCATGGCAACGGAAGGGACCGGGAAAATCCCCGCCCGTGAACTCGGTCAGGGCTGGAAAATCTCCCCTTCCATCGTGGTCCAGCCGGACGAAACCTTTACGCTGGCGGATATCAATGGTTCCGGCGCGGTCCAGCACATCTGGATGACCTTCAACGGTCGCCAGCAGAGGTTTTACATCCTGCGGGTCTATTATGAAAACGAAACCCGCCCGGCCATCGAATGCCCGGTCTGCGATTTCTTCGCCATGGCATGGCCGCAGAAGACCTATTCCCCGCTCAACAGCCTGATGGTCACCTACAATCCGAGATGCGCCTTCAACTGTTACTGGGAAATGCCGTTCCGGAAAAAATGCCGGATCACCGTCACCAATCTGGATTCGGAACCATTCGTGCTGTATTACCAGATCGACTACACGCTCACGGTCGTGCCGGACGACTGTGCGTATTTCTGCTGCAGCTTCCGCCGGTTCAATCCGCTGAAATACAAAGATGTCGTCACCGTCGCCGACGGGATCCGTTCCGCCGGTCACTATGTCGGCACCTACCTGGCCTGGGGCGTGAACAACTGCGGCTGGTGGGGCGAGGGCGAAGTCAAGTTCTACATGGACGGCGACGCCGATTGGCCCACCATCTGCGGCACCGGCACGGAGGATTACTTCTGCGGCTCCTACAACTTCGAGGACCCCGCCCGGCATGACCGCTATCTGACCTTCACCGGGCCGTACACAGGCCTGCACCAGGCGCTCGCTCCGGACGGGCTCTACCAGAGCCAGACGCGCTTTGGCATGTACCGCTGGCATATCGCAGACCCCGTGCGCTTCGCAAAATCCCTGAAGGTCACCATCCAGGCGCTGGGCTGGCGCTCCGGCGGGCGCTACCTGCCCCTGCAGGACGACATCGCCTCCGTGGCCTACTGGTACCAGACCGAGCCCGCCCGGATGCCCTCTCCCCTGCCCCCGCGCGATCGATTGGAAGTCATCTGACCAAACAAAGGAGGAACCCCAATGGAGATCGATTATTCCGTCCTCGCCGCCATTTTGGACGCCTACGCCTACGAGGTCGTCTTCGTGGACCGCACCCACATCGTCCGCTATCTGAACCGCACGGCCCGCCTCCGCTATGGAGAGCGCGTGCGCATCGGCGCGAGCCTGTTTAATTGCCATAACGAGAGCACCCGCCCCAAGATCGAAGAATTCCTCCGCCGGGCCGACGCGGGCGAGGAGGAGATGTTTGAGACGTGGAACGGCCACACCGGCGAGCGCGAATTCTTCGTGCCCGTGCGGGACGCCTCCGGCGCGGTGATCGGCTACTTCGAGCGGCACGAGGTCCCCTGGGAGCGCGAGCGCGCGGACGCGCCCGTCGGCGCCTACTGGGAGCGGCGCGTCCAGCCATAAGACGTCCATAAACGATATGCAGCGGCCCTTTCGCGGAAAGGGCCGCTGCGGTTATTCGCGGACGTCTCAGGTTTTCCCCCGCCCAAAGAGAGCCTCGCGCAGCAGGGGCTCGAGGCGGTCGGCCATGCGCAGAAAGCCGATATCGGTGGGGTGGCTGCCGTCGACCGTGCACAGGTCGCGGTCCTTGTCGCCGAAGAATTCCTCGCCGTCCACGAACCAGACGTGCCTGTCGCCGCGGCGCACGGCCTCTTCCCAGGTGGCGCGCACGATGGCGCGGCGGCGCGCGCTGATCTCGGGATCGACGTCGAAATCCGGCTTGGAGAGGATCAGGACGGGCAGCTCGGGCTGTGCCTCGCGCACAATGGAGAAGAAGCGCGCGTGCGTGGCGGCGAGATGGGCTTCGTCCGGGGCGTTGTTGTCGTAATCGAGGACGAAAGCGCTCATCCCGAGCGAGGCGATGTACCTCGCCATGTTCTCCTCGCCCTTGCCGTTCCCGGAAAAGCCGAGGTTGACGGTATTGGCGTCCAGTCGCCGCGCCAGGATGTTCGAATAGCAGGAACCGGGCTTGCTGGCGCAGCCGCCCTGGGTGATAGAGGAGCCGTAGAACACGATAGGCTCTTGCACGCGCGGCGCGCGGCCCGCCTCCAGGACCGCTTCCCCGGGCAGGCCGATCAGCAGGCGCTCGAGGCCGTTGTAGAGAGGCAGGACCAGGCAGTAATGCCTCCGCCCGCCGGGCAGCGCGAACGAGCGCGCCTGTTCCTTGCGGCAGCCGTGGCCGTCCTGCATGAGCGGAAGAACGGTCTTGATCTGGCGCGGGCCCTCGTCCGTCTCCTCAAAGAGCTCCAGACCGCTCTGGCCGCAGGCGGTGAAATGGGGCATGTTTCCGGTATCGCGCAGGGTGAAGAGGATACCGATGCGCTCCGCGTCGGTCGTAAAGCGGACGCAGCCGCCCGCGAGGTGCCAGGCCAACTCCTGTACGCCCGGGCTGCACTCGGGCAGGAAGCTCTCCGGCAGGCGGCAAAAGACGCCCGGACGATTCGGCGCGAGCCCCCACACGGAGAAGGGCTCCTCCCAGGCGGGGTAAAAGACCAGGTCCTGCGGCATTTCCTCCGGGATGCGGAAATTGGGGTCCAGCTCGGCGATGCTCTTCATGGCGTCAGGCTTCCTTTCTGTATGATGGGGCGTCGTTCAGGCGCGGCCCCGTCCGGAGGCTCTTCCCCTCGAACGGCGGACGGCAGGCGGAGCCTGTCAAAAGCACGGGGCCCTCTCTTTTCAATCCTCCTCCGCGAGGACCGCGCCAGCGATGGCGATGAGCTCCTCCCGCGCCGGGACGCGCCAGAGGCTCAGGCCGTCGGAATAATCGTAGGCGACAACGGCCTCCCGCGCGCTGTCGAAGCCGACGGAGCCCTCGGCGCGGCCGAGCTCCGTCCAGGAGGAGGCGTCCAGGCAGAGGAGCGTCTCCGTCTCGCTCACGCCGATGTAGGCGCGCCGGCCGTCCGGGCTGAATTCGCAGAGCAGCTCCTGGCCGGAAGTCGCGCCGATGTTGCCGCTGTAGACCGCCCCCTCGGCCATCGCGTCGAACACGGCCACGACGCCGTCGGAGGTGTAGACGGCGAAGTGCCGATCGTCCGGGAAAAAGCCCAGCGAGAGGACGGAACCGATGGGGATGCTCAGATCGATCTTGCGCGTCTCGCCCAAGCCGTACACGCGCACGGCGTCGCCGGGTTCCACCACCGCGAAGACGGGCGCTCTCCGCCCCAGCGCGACGAGGCGGTCGCCGTCCCCTGCGCCATCGTCGGGGTAGAGCGTCCAGGCGCCGTTCTGGCTGGACCAAAGAGCGAAGGAGGTCATCTC
>CACZOT010000276.1 GCA_902782795.1 uncultured Eubacteriales bacterium
GTCCTCCACCTGCCTCGGGCTGACCGAGACCGTGAAGGCGCTGGCGCTGATAGCCAAAACGGCTCCGTTCCGGTCGAGAATGGAGCCGCGCCGCGCAGATATCACGCTTTCGCTGGTCCACTGTCCAAGCGCGCGCGAGACCAGCTCATCGCTGCGCACCAGTTGCAATACTGCCAGCCGGGCCGACAGGCCCAGGATCAGCAGAAGGAAGACGGCCATGCCCATTGCCAGACGGCGGCGCACCACGGGGCCTTGCAGGACCAAACGGGTTCACCTCCGCTGGCGCCGAAGATCACGGCGCAGTATTCCCCTGCCCTCCTTCTTCGGCCGCGGCGTATGCCGTGACGACGCTTTCGTTGCTGCCCGCGACGGCGATGGTGCGGATCTGATCCGCGGACGGATAGACCATGCCCAGACGGCTCGTCGCTTCGCTTTCGATGCGCTCCAGGTTGAACTGGAGGCTGAGGCGAACCTCGAGGTTCTGCTGCTCGCTGGAGAGCTCCTCGATCTGGGTGCGCAGGGCCTGGATCTCCTTGTTCTGGCCCGTGATCAGCGAGAGCCGGTAGAGCTGGAAGCACACGCAGAACACGAAGACGATGCCCGTGAGCACCATCATCGCGCGGCTGGCCGGGCTCATGCCGCCCTTCTTCCTGCGGCGATAGCGGTCGGAGCGGCGCATCGGCGGCGGGGGCACGTTCTCGTCGAAATCGCCCCACCAGTCTTCCAGATCCGGCTGATTCCCGTTGCGGCGGGTTCTGTTGTTCATCGCGATCCCTCTCCCTGCCTGCCTTCGCGCACGGGGCGGAAGTAGGCGTCGTTGACGTAATCGAGCAGCGCTTCGTCGTTTTCGGCTGCCTCGCTGGCGGCCAGGTACTTCTCCTCGTCCCAGACCTCCAGGAAAAGCCCCACGCCCACGAAGCGGATGCCTTTGTTCAAGCCCGCCTTCTGCCGGAGCGTCGGCGGCACCAGGGCGCGGCCCTGGCCGTCGAGATCGCACCCGGCGAAGGAATTGCCGCGGATGACGCGCACGTAGTTCATGGCCTGGCGGTCGGTATAGGGGATGCGGTCCAGATCGCGGCAGATCTGCTCCCACTGGTCCTTCGGGTAGAGCGCCACCGCCGTGAAGCTGGAGTTCAGCCCGATGGTGAAGCCCTCTCCCAGCGCCTCGCGATAGGCCGCGGGAATGGTGATGCGGCCTTTCGCGTCAATTGTATGCGCGAAATTGCCGGAGAATTCAGCGGCCATTGGCGGGGCACCTCCCTTCCGCGGCGCGGGTCACTCCCCCGCGCACAGCGCCATTTCGAGCCCGGTTTCCATTCCAGGCCCCCACAGTATACCACATCTTTCCCTTTTGTGCCACTCTTTCCCACAAACTTTTGCAAATTTTGCGTTTTTTTGCCTAAGAAAACGCGTCCCGCGACCATCATTCGCGCGCAAAACGCTTTTTTGCGCATGTTGATGCGTGTTTGAGATGATAGTTTGCGCACGTCATGCGCATTTCGATGCGTAT
This sequence comes from uncultured Eubacteriales bacterium, assembly GCA_902782795.1. Lineage (GTDB taxonomy): Bacteria > Bacillota > Clostridia > Christensenellales > Aristaeellaceae > UBA1224. Next base: position 1,511 of record CACZOT010000276.1, read on the forward strand.
TCTTGACAAGTCGACCGGCGGGACGTATAATGGGAGCCCACGCCAAGGAAAGGAAGCGAGCGACATGGACCTCACTTTTCGCACCCCGGAGGGCCGCCTGAACGTACGCGCCTGCGCGGTGATCGTGGACGGCGGGCGCATCCTCGCCATGCACGACGACCGCTCCCCCTACTACTACCTGCCCGGCGGGCGCGTCGAGCTGCACGAAACGGCCGAAAGCGCCGTCCTGCGCGAGGTGCGCGAGGAGCTGGAGACCGGGGCGGAGATCGTCCGTCCGCTGTGGGTGCACCAGAGCTTCTTCACCGAGGACGTGGACGGCGAACGTTACCACGAGATCTGCTTCTATTTCCTCGTGCGGCCGGCCGACGGGCGCATCGCCTCGCACCGCGGGCCCTTTACCCTCTGGGAGAAAGGCACGAGCCGCCACGTCTTTGAATGGCTGCCCATAGACACGGTGAAGGACCGCTACTTCTATCCCCTCTTTCTCAAGGAGCGGCTGCCCGATCTTCCGGAGCGGCTGGAGCTGCTCACCACGGTGGAATAAAAAAAGCGCCGGAGGAACGCATGGTTCCTCCGGCGCTTTGCCGTTGTGATTCAGTTTTCGGGAAGGATGCGGGCGAGGCGGAAGCCAAGCCCGTCGCAGGAGACCTGGTGGTAGACGACCCCGCCGTGTTCACCCGCGAACGCGGTTTTCAGGGCGGCGCCGTGCAGATGCCCATAGACCGCGTGGGCCACGCCGTAGCGGCTGAGCAGCCGCGCGGGGGCGCTGTCCGGCTCCGCGGCGGTCAGGGGCGGATAGTGCAGCATAGCGATGATCGGCCTGCCCTCCGCCAGCGCCTGCGCCGCCTTGAGGGACATCTCCAGGCGCAGCAGTTCCCGTTCGTAGATGCGCCGGTCGGCCGCGGGGGTATCCTCCCCCGGCAGGATCCACCCGCGCGTGCCGCAGAAGACCCAATCCTCCAGGAGCAGCGCGTCGTTCTGCAGAGCGAACA
>CACZOT010000277.1 GCA_902782795.1 uncultured Eubacteriales bacterium
AAGGTGAGCAACGTCGGCGCGCCGACGGCCGTTTCCGTTGCCAAGACCGCCGTCACCGTCGCCCCGGGCGGCTCGGTGACGCTGAGCGCCTCCGTGGAACCCTCCTCGGCCAGCCAGTCCCTGACGTGGAAGAGCGCAGACCCGGCCATCGTCACCGTGGACGGCAGCGGCAAGGTCCAGGCCGTGGGCAAGGGCTCGACCACCGTTCGCGTGGCCAGCGCCGTCAACCCCTCCCTGTACAAGACCATCCGCGTCACCGTGAGCGACGGCGCCGTCACCGCCGTCACCACGGGCCAGACGATCTATACCGTCGCCGCGGGCACGACCTTCAACCTCCAGCCCAAGGCGGAGCCCGCCAGCGCGAGCCAGTCCTTCACCTGCGTCTCCTCCAACGACAAGATCGCCACCGTGGACGCGGACGGCACCGTGCACGCCCTCGCCCAGGGCAAAGCGGTGATTCGCGTCTACAGCGCTGAGGACAAATCCATCTACGCCTCCGTGGGCGTCAAGGTCAGCGGCACCGCGCCTTCGGGCATCTCCTTCTCCACGTCCGAGTTCTACTTCGCGCCGGGCGACGGGGCCAAGCTTGTGCCCACGCTCCAGCCCGCGGGCGCGCAGACGGGCCTGACGTGGAAGACCAGCGATTCCTCCGTCGTGGATATCACCTCGGAGGGCCATCTCTCCGCCAAGAAGCCCGGCACCGCGACCATCACCGTCACCACCACGGTGGGCGGGCGCACGGCGACGGTCCGCGTCACGGTCCTCTCCGTGGAGTATACGACCGTCCTGCCCGCGCGGTCCTCGGGCCTGGCGGATCTCAAGGGCAACCTGGCCCGCATCGACGCCATCCGCGAGAGCGCCCTCAACGCCGTGAACGTCACCGCCAAGACCGGGGCGATCTCCGCCTCCGAGGCCTCGCAGCGGCGGCAGATCGTCCAGCGCGCCTTCGCCATGTACCGTTTCCCCTGGATGACCACCGTCAACCAGCCCTACTGGCGCGCCTCCGCGTCGCTGGGCGGCCTCAAGGATTTTAAGGCCGGCATGATCTACTACGGCCTGCCCTACATCCAGTGCGGCAAGTCGGGAGATTTCAACGCCCGCCGCTTCAACGAGCAGAACGCCCTCTCCGGCGGCTATTACACCGACAGCGGCCGCGGCTACTACCTCATGAGCCAGACCAAACGCTTCGACGGCATGTACGCGGGCAACGACTGCTCCGCCTTCGTCTCGCTCGCGCAGTGGGGCCTGGGCAACGGCCATTCCTTCGATTATACGGACCTCATGCTCTCCACCTACGCCTACCGCACCGTGAACGCGCCGCGCGATATGCGCCCGGGCGATCTGCTCGTCAAGAGCGGGCACTGCGTCCTCTTCCTGTACTACACGGATACCGCGCGCACGCAGATGATGATCATCGAGCAGGGCGGCGGCAGCTCCGCGGACGTGCACAACACCGTGAGCTGCTCCGTTGTGAACGTGACCAGCTACACCGCGGGCGGGTTCATTATCCGCCGCCAGGCCTCCTTCGCGGGCTGACGGCGCGGATCCTCCAACGCAAAAAACGGATCCTGCCCGGCCGGGCGGGGTCCGTTTTCAGAAAAGGAGGGAAATCCCCATGATCACAGACGTGTTCGACCCCGTTTCCCCGGCCGTCATCGAGCCGAAGGTCGACCCGAACGCCCCGCGGGTGGACGCGTGCATCCTCACCTTTTCCCACGAGATCGAGCGGCGCGTGCGGGAGGCATACTCCTGCCGGAAGCTGGGCTCGATCTGGTTCGCCACGGGGGAGACGCCCGTCTGGCTGATCGAGCGGGGAGAGATGCGTTTCGCCTTCTACAAGACATACGTGGGCGCGCCCGCCTGCGTGGCCTCGGTGGAGGACAGCCTCGGCGTGGTCAGAACGCGGCGCTATATCGTCTTTGGAGGCGCGGGCTGCCTGGACAGGGAGATCGCCCGGGGCAGGGTGATGATCCCCACCGAGGCCTATCGGGACGAGGGCACCTCCTACCATTACGCGCCCGCGGCGGATACCATCGCGGTGCGGAACGCGAGCACCGTCGCCGCGTGCATGGAGGAACTGGGCGTCCCCTTCGTGCTGGGCAAGACATGGACCACGGACGCCTTCTACCGCGAGACGCGCGCGCTCATGGAGCGGCGCAAGGCCCAGGGGTGCGTGTCTGTGGAAATGGAGTGCGCCGCCCTCCAGGCCATGTGCGATTTCCGCGGCCTGGAGCTGTATACCTTCTTCACCAGCGGGGATCTCCTGGACGCGCCCAAATGGGACGAGCGCCGCAGGGAGGGGCAGACCGAGGGCACCCAGCATGACGCAGGGCATTTCGACATCGCCCTGGCCCTGGCCGAGCGGATCGTACAAAAAAACGGGCAGAGCGCGTAGGCCCTGTCCGCCTGGGAATGGTTTTTCGTTTCAGCGCGGCTTGCGCTCGGAGCCGAGGAAGACCGCGTCTGTGGAATCCAGGATGCGCCGCAGCTGGGCGCGCACCGCCGCGGGGAAGAGGTTCTCGCGCTCGATGCCCTCGACGGGCACCCACTCCATGCCGATCTGGCAGGTATCGGTCTCGGTGGGCGCGGCCTGGGGGACGTCCTCCACCTCGCACACGAAGATGAAGTAGAGCTTGTGGTTGGCGCCGTCCTCGCGGCCGGAGGCGATGCGCTCATAGACCGCGCCG
>CACZOT010000278.1 GCA_902782795.1 uncultured Eubacteriales bacterium
CGAATCGCCCTGGTACGGCCAGCTCATGGCCGGGCCGCAGATGCTGGCCTATCTCTGGCAGGTGGACCTCTGGATGCGCGAATTCGGAGCCGAGATCGATATTGGGTAAATTTTCTTTGTCGGACGTATTGACAGACGCCGGTCGGTTCGTCTATAATTCTTAACGGAGCATCGCTCCACCCTGAGGTGTTCGTAACGTTCCTGCATTTACCCACATTTTCAAAAAAGGACGCCGGGTCAGTTCGCGCCTATGCCACGCCCCCGCCGAAAGGCGCCAGGGGACGGCAAAATCGCATGCAGGCGTCCGCCCTGCCGAGCGGCGGGTGAAAAAGTAGGGGCGAGCGGCACACTCGGGCTTTTTCTTTTTGGAGACGACGGCGGGGCCCTCGGGGCCTCGCGCGCGGCATAAAAAACGGGCTTCGGCGTCCTTTGTCGGGACGCCGAAGTCCTTGTGCTTTTGGGGCTCGGCCGGGCCCATCCGCACTCTTCTCACGGAATGCGGAAGAGGTGCTCCTCCGTCAGGCCGAGCAGCTCGACCGCCTCCGGCATGCGCTCGGCGACGAACTCCAGGGCGTTCGGGTGATGGGCGTCGGAGGCGAGGTAGAAGCGGCAGCCCTCCTCCTTGGCGAGGCGGTAGAGGCGCAGCGCGTCTTCCTCGTGCTCGCGCCAGCCCGGGGCGAATTCGGAGGCGTTGAGCTCGATGCCCGCGCCCAGCCGCGCGAAAGTACGCATCACGTCGCGGTAGCGGCGCTCGTCCACGAGGCGGAAGACCTTGTACACGTCGCCCTCACGGAACGTCAAATGGCAGGTCATGTGGGCAATGCCGACCTTGTGCCAGGGGAGGTCCAGCCGGCTGATCTCCTCCAGGCGCTCGACGAGCAGCCCGGCGATCTTCTCCTCGGTATCGTAGCATGCGGGCCGGACGAAATCCACCATGTGGAAGTGGTTCGGCGGGATGACGATGAAATCGAACAGATCGTAATGCTCCGGCGCGATGCCGAGATGGGTCCCGCCCAGGAATTCCGTCTCGCAGCCGAAGACCATGCGCACCTGGTCATCCTCGGGCAGGGGCAGGCTCTTGCGCACATACTCGATATCCTGCGGCGCGTACCAGGGGCTCGCCCCGGGCACGGCGCTGTCCCAAAGGTGGTCCGTGACGCACTGGACGGTGTAGCCGTGGGCCTTGGCGCGCGCGAGGATGGCCGCAGGGGTCTGCTCCGGATCCCGCGAGCAGAGAGAAAGCTGGGAATGACAGTGCAGATCATGATCGATGGGGAACGCCATGGAAAGGTCCCTCCTTTTGCATCGGACGTAGGAGAAATGCGATCGGTCCCGCTGGATATGATGCCTTGTTTGCCGGCGCGCCTCTCGAGGGCCCGCCGGCATGGAATCCTGCGGATTCCTATACTGTATTATACCACGGAAACCGGCTCCGCGCGCGTCCGCGGCGCCATATCGAACGAAAAAGCAACTCCACGGCTAAAAAGCAACGTAAAATAAACGTATTGTATTTTTCCTTAACCTTTGGTACAATATGCACGGCGATTTGCCAAATTGTAAGGAGGCGGGCATCATGAAGAAGGTTTCCATTCTCGTTCTCGCACTGCTCCTCGTCTGTTCGCTGTCCAGCACGGGCCTGGCCTACACAGACATCATGACCCCGGGCGGGGAACTCCCCATCGTCACCGGCGATTACCATCTGGTCATCGGCACGCCGGCGATCGCTACCGTCACGGACTACGAAAACAACCACCTGACACAGTACCTGCGCGAGCGCAGCGGCGTGGATATCGAAGTGTATCTGTTCGACGCGCAGGAATACAGGCAGCAGCTCCAGCTCATGACCTCCGCGGGCGAGAAGCTCCCGGATACCATCTGGGCCTTCAACCTCACCGCCGTTGAGCGCGAGAGCTACGGCCGCCAGGGCTACTTCATCCCCCTGAACGATTTCTTCGCCGACGGCGATCTGGCCCACTTCTTCTGGGACGGCATGAAGTACGTGCCGGAGCAGAAGCAGGAGCTCACCATCAAGACCGGCCTCTCCTCCGACGGCAACCTCTACGCCTTCCCCTTCTGGCTCGAGACCGTGGCGGACGCCTGGTCCTTCGGCCTGCTGATCAACAACACCTTCCTGGACGCCCTGGATATGGAGATCCCCACCACCACCGAGGAGCTGCGTGAGTACCTCCTCGCCGTGAAGGAAAAGGATCCCAACGGCAACGGCATCGCCGACGAGATCCCGCTGGTCGGCCATACCAGCTGGACGGGCGACGTCATCAATATCCTCATGAACTCCTTCACCTACTATCCGAACGTGGACAGCGCCTCTCAGCTGTGCAGCGACGACGAGGGCAACCTCTACCTGCCCTACGCCACCGAAGAGTACCGCGACGGCCTGCGCTTCATCCATCAGCTGTATGAAGAGGGCCTCATCTCCGACCTGAGCTTCTCTCAGGATCGCTACGGCCTCCAGGCCATGACCGACCTGACCGGCGATCAGCCCGACGTGGTCGGCGCCGCCGTCTCTCACCGTTCCTTCATGTTCGCCAGCCACGCCACGGCTGAGCGCCGCACGCACTACACCACCCTGGGCGTCATCGAAGGCCCGGACGGCGTCGCCTTCACGCCCACCCACGCGGTCGAGCCGCGCTACACCAGCTACATCACCTGCGACGCCGCGGATCCGGAGATCGCCTTCCGCCTCCTCGACATGTGCTGCGATCCGGAAGCCACCTTCACCATCCGCTACGGCCGCGAGGGCGAGTACTGGCGCTGGGCCACTGAGGAAGACAAGGCTGCCGGCGCGTACTACAGCGCTCTGGGCTACACCGACGTCCTCTTCACCTCCAACGATATGAAGCTCGCCTGGGGCCAGCAGACGGACGAGATCTGGAACACCAACGCCTTCACCTGGCAGCCCATCGGCCTGACCGCCCTTACCCCCGGCACGGTCTACGAGAACCCCATCTCCCAGTACAACGCTGACGACTGGCGCGACGGCATCGTCGCCCGCTACGGCAAGTGCCCGAAGATCCTCGTCGGCTCTCTCGCCTACACCGAGGATGAGATCAACCAGCTGGGCACCGTCCAGGCGGACCTCAACACCTACGTGAACGAGTGCGCCACCCGCTTCGTCATCGGCGAGATGAATCTCGACACCGATTGGGATACCTTCCAGTCCACTCTGGAGGCGATGGGCATGAGCAATTACCTCGCCACCGCCCAGGCCGCCTACGACCGCGCTTTCAAATAAACCAAATCTCCCGGGTCCTCTCCCGTCCTCGGGCGGGGGAGGACCCGCATATTTCCGCTGTTTTCCGCCCGGCCCGCGCTCCGGGCCGGCAATGGCACGAAGGGTGTGAAGTACATGACAGCCGCGACGGCGAAAAAGAAAGGCAAAACCTGGATCAACGTCCGCAGGCGCTGGCAGCTCTATCTGTTCCTGCTCGTCCCTGTGGTTTGGGTCCTCATCTTTGCGTATTATCCCATGCTGGGCGTGCAGATCGCCTTCAAAAATTACATGCCCAGGCAGGGCATCTGGGGCAGCAAATGGGCGGGCTTCGTCCATTTCAGGACGTTCTTTACATCCTATTATTTCTCCCGCACGGTGGGGAACACCATCCGCCTGTCGCTGTACCACCTGGCGGTGAACTTCCCCCTGTCCATCATCTTCGCCCTCATGATCAACATCATCGAGAACCCCTGGCTGAAAAAGCGCGTACAGACGATCGTCTACGTGCCCCACTTCATCTCCACGGTGGTGCTCGTCGGTATGCTCACGCAGATCATGAACCCCGTCTCCGGCCTGTACGGAACCATCTACCGCGTGTTCAACCCCGGCGCGTACCCTACGGACATCCTCTCCAAGGCCACGCCGTTCATCCACTTCTATGTGTGGACGGGCATCTGGCAGAACCTGGGCTGGAACACCATCATCTACATGGCGGCCCTCACGGGCGTGGATCCGGAGCTGCACGAGGCGGCCCAGATCGACGGCGCCACCCGCCTCAAGCGGATGATCCACATCGACCTGCCCACCATCCTGCCCACGGCGTCCATCGTGCTGATCCTCAATTCCGGTTCCATCATGAACGTGGGCTTCGAGAAGGCCTACCTCATGCAGAACAACATCAACGTCGTCTATTCGGAGGTCATCTCCACTTACGTATATAAAGTCGGCCTGACCGGCGCGACGAACCAGTTCTCCTATGCCGCCGCCGTCGGCCTGTTCAACAACGTGATCAACGGCATCCTGCTTCTGATCGTCAACGGCGTTTCGGGCAAGCTGTCCGAAGGCGCGAACAGCCTGTTCTGAGAAAGGAGGGAGAAACGATGGCGCAAACGATCGCAAACGGGAAAAAGGTCAACAAGATCAAAAACCCCGCCGAGGACCGCGTCCTCTACGCCGTGGTCGGCGTGATCCTGACCCTGTTCATCCTGTGCATCCTCTACCCGGTCATCTTCATCATCTCCGCTTCCTTCTCGGAAGGCACGGAGGTGCAGCTCGGCCACGTCTATCTCCTGCCCGTGAAGCCGACGCTGGACGGCTACAAAGCGGTGTTCAGCCACAAAAACGTGCTGACCGGCTTCCGCAACACCTTCTTCTACACCTTCGCCGGCACGGCCATCAACGTGGTGATCACGCTGCTGTGCGCCTACCCCCTCTCCCGAAGGGATCTCCCCTTCCGCGGCTTCTTCACGTTCCTGTTCGTGTTCACGATGTTCTTCTCCGGCGGCCTGATCCCCAGCTACCTGCTGGTCTCGAAGCTGAAGATGATCAACACCGTCTGGGCGCTCCTCCTGCCCGGCGCCATGAGCGTGTACAATATGATCATCGCGCGCTCGTTCTTCGTGAACACGGTGCCGCTGGAGCTGCTGGAGGCCGCGGAGATCGACGGCTGCTCGGACGCGAGGTATTTCTTCAATATCCTCCTGCCCCTCTCGCAGGCCGTCATCGCGGTCATCTCTCTGTACTACGCCGTCGCGCACTGGAACGCGTACTTCAGCGCCCTGATCTACCTGCGCGATCCCAACCTCCAGCCCCTGCAGCTGATCCTGCGCAACATCCTCCTGGCCACCCGCGTCTCCCTGAGCGAGTTCGAGGACCCGGACCTCATGGAGGGCAAGATCGGCCTGGAGTTCCTGCTCAAGTACGCCCTGATCGTGGTCAGCTGCGGCCCGATCATCGCCCTGTATCCCTTCGTGCAGAAATTCTTCATGAAGGGCGTCATGCTCGGCTCCGTCAAGGGCTGAGCGCCGCGCCCGCAGGAATGCCGCCTTGCTGCAAGGCGGCATTCTTTGCGGAATGGCAAAGGAAAGGAGAACCCCTATGGCAAAGCGAAAAAACGCGATCTGGATCATGAGCGACCAGCACAGGGCGATGATGCTCTCCTGCAACGGAGACCCCAACGTCCACACCCCGGAGATCGATACCCTCGCGGACATGGGCGTCAACTTCTCCAGCGCCGTGGGCGGCTTCCCGCTGTGCTGCCCCTGCCGCGGCTCCATGCTCACGGGCCTGTACCCACACCACTGCGTGCCCGGCCACGAGTTCCAGCTGCCGCCCGGGCAGCCCACCATCGCCAACGTCCTCAACGAAAACGGCTACCACACCGCCTATATCGGCAAGTGGCACCTGGACGGCTTTCACGAACGCGAGGGCCGCGCCGCGTTCCACATCATCCCTCCGGAGCGCCGCGGCGGCTTCCAGTACTGGGTCGGCTATGAGAACAACAACAGCCAGTACGATTGCTGGGTGCACGGCGGCGAGGGCGAAGGGGCCTTCCATTACCGCCTGCCCGGCTACGAGACGGACGAGCTCACCAACCTCCTTTTGCGCTACCTGGAGACGCGCCGGGACAGGGAGGAACCCTTCTTCGCGGTTTTGTCCGTGCAGCCGCCGCACAACCCCTATATCGCCCCGCCGGAGTATATGGCGCGCTTCCAGCCCCAGCAGATGGCCCTGCGCGCCAACGTGCCGCCCATCCCGCGCATCGAACAGCAGTCCCGGCAGACCTATGCCGGCGCCTGCGCCATGGTCGAAAACCTGGACTGGAACGTCGGCCGCGTGCGAGCCAAGCTGGAGGAGCTGGGTCTCGCGGACGATACCCACATCCTCTTCTTCTCCGACCACGGCGATATGCACGGCTCCCACGGCATGTGCCACAAGACCAACCCCTACGAGGAATCCATCCGCGTGCCGTTCATCATGAGCGGCGGACGCACGCATTACGGCGCGCGTTCCAACGCCCGCGTCGATTACCCCATCAACCACGTGGACGTCGCCCCCACGACGCTTGGCCTTCTGGGGGTGCCCGTGCCGGAGTGGATGGAGGGCACGGATTATTCCGCCCTGCGCTTCCATTCCTGGTTCGATCCCCAGCCCCTGCCCAAGTACCCGGATTCCGCTTATATCCAGAACGTCGTGCCCACGCGCCATCCCCATTCCACAGACCTGCCCTGGCGCGGCGTCGTCACGCGCGACGGCTGGAAGTACGTGTGCCTGCCCAACACGCCCTGGCTCATGTTCGATCTGAACGAGGACCCCTACGAGTTCGTCAACCTGGCCCACAACACCGTGTATCTGCGCAAGCGCATGGAGCTCAACGAGCGCCTGCGCCGCTGGGTCCGGGAGACGGGGGATTCCTTCGAGGTGCCCACCATCGAGCCTCTGCGCTGGTAAAGGCAGGCCCTTCCCCCGTTTACAAATTAACGCAAACCCGGTATAATATCATAGAATACTCTGGGAAAGAAGGAAACGAGCCAATGAAACAGTTTATCGTGGAGACCTCCGCGCGTCACGTACACGTCACGAAGGAAGACCTGGAGACCCTGTTCGGCGAAGGCTACGAACTGCATGTGAAGAAGATGCTCTCCCAGCCCGGCCAGTTCGCCAGCGAAGAGCGCGTAGACGTCGTCGGCCCGAAGAAGACCCTGGCCAACGTGAGCATCCTCGGCCCGGTGCGCAGCGCCACGCAGGTGGAGCTCTCCCTGACCGACGCCCGTTCCATCGGCGTGACCGCGCCCATCCGCGAGTCCGGCGATATCGAAGGCTCCGGCGCCTGCAAGCTGGTCGGCCCGAAGGGCGAAGTGGAGATCAGCCAGGGCGTCATCGCCGCCAAGAGGCACATCCACATGACCCCCGCGGACGCCGCCGAGTACGGCGTGGCGGATAAGGACGTCGTCTCCGTCAAGGTGGAGACGAACGGCCGCAGCCTGGTCTTCGGTGACGTGGTCGTGCGCGTGAGCGAGAAGTTCGCGCTGGCCATGCACATCGACACCGACGAATCCAACGCCGCCTGCGCCGTCAACGGCACCATGGGCGAGATCGTCAAGTAACAAACCGGCATCCCGCGGAGGGCGGTCTTGGGCCGCCCCCCGCTTTTGTCCGCAGCATCCCACCGAGAATAAAGGAGACGATACCCATGAAAATCCTCGTCATCAACGCCGGCTCCTCTTCCCTGAAGTACCAGCTGATCGACATGACGGACGAGTCCGTCATCGCCAAGGGCCTGGTGGAGCGCATCGGCATCGCCGGCTCCAAGCTGACCCACAAGTACGGCGAAGGCCTCAAGACGGAATTCGTGCTGGAAAC
>CACZOT010000279.1 GCA_902782795.1 uncultured Eubacteriales bacterium
CCATCGCGCGCGCGCAGTCGCCCAAGGCGGAATAGGGCCATGGGCGTTCTGGGCATCGATACCAGCTGTTATACCACCTCTGCCGCATGGGCGGAGGAAGGAAGCCGGCCCATACAGGAGCGGCGCATATTGACCGTACCCGAAGGCGCGCGAGGGCTCCAGCAGTCCGGCGCGCTCTTTCAGCATGTGAACAACCTGCCTGAGATGGTGGAGCGGCTCATGGCTCGTGTGGACGGTCCCGTCGAAGCCGTTTGCGCAAGCGTCAAGCCGCGGCCGGTCGAGGGCAGCTATATGCCTGTCTTCCTGGCGGGGAGCGGTACAGCGCGCGCCATCGCCGCGAGCCTGCGAGTCCCCTTTCTGGAGACGACCCACCAGCAGGGTCACGTGCGCGCCGCCATGTACGAAAGCGGCGTCCCGGAGGGAGATTTCCTCGCCGTGCACCTTTCCGGCGGCACGACGGAGCTTCTCCATACCGGGAGCGATCTGCACGTGGATCTCATCGGCGGTACGGCGGACCTCAACGCCGGTCAGTTCGTGGACCGCACCGGCGTAGCTTTGGGCCTGCCGTTTCCCTGTGGACCGCATCTGGAAAAGCTGGCGGAAGGCGGCGAGGCCAAGTCCCGCATCCCCCTGTCGGCCAACGGGCTGGAGGTCCACTTCTCAGGCGCGGAGGCGCAGGCGCGCCGCTGGGCCGACGGGAACGAGCTTCCGCCGGAGGACATCGCGGCGGAGGTCTATTCCTACCTCGCGCGCGCCATAGCCCATCTGCTTATCGCCGGGGAGGAGAAAACAGGCATCCATACCGCGCTACTCACGGGGGGCGTGGCGTCCTCCGCGCGCTTCCGCCGTCTACTGCCGGAGCGCCTTGCGCGCAAGAAATCGAAAATGCGCGTCTACTGGGGCAGACCGGAGTTTTCCGCCGACAACGCCGTCGGCGTGGCCCTGATCGGCCTGGAACGATGCAAGAAAACGGGAGGGGAACACCAATGAGCGCCAACCTGATCGATGGAAAGCAAGCCGCCAAGGAGATCCGCATCGGCCTTCGCAAGGAGGTCGCGGCCCTGAAGGAGAAGGGCGTCGCGCCCGGCCTGGCCGTCATCCTCGCGGGGTCGGACCCGGCCTCGCAGATCTACGTCGCCAACAAGGAAAAGGCCTGCGAGAAGGTGGGCATCGCCTCCCAGACCATCCGCATGCCGGAGACGGTCACGCAGGCGGAGCTTCTCGCCGAGATCGAACGCCTCAATACCGATCCCGCCATCCACGGGATTTTGCTGCAGCTGCCCATCTATAAGCACCTGAACGAGCGCGAGGCTCTGCTCGCCATCCGTCCGGAGAAGGACGTGGACGGCTTCCATCCCATCAACGCGGGCAAGCTGTTCCTGGGTGAGAAGGCCCCTGTTGCCTGCACCCCCGCGGGATGCATGGAGCTTCTGCGCCGCGCCGGCGTGCCGCTCTCGGGCAAGCGCGCCGTGGTGATCGGGCGGAGCAACATCGTGGGCAAGCCCATGTCCATGCTCCTGCTCGCCGCCAACTGCACCGTGACCATGTGCCATTCCCGCACGGTGGACCTGCCCTCCGTCACCCGCGAGGCGGATATCCTCGTAGCGGCGATCGGCCGTCCGCGCTTCGTGACGGCGGATATGGTCAAGGAAGGCGCCGCGGTCATCGACGTGGGCATCAACCGTCTCGAGGACGGCTCCATCTGCGGCGATGTGGATTACGACGCCGTGGCCGGGAAAGCCGGTTGGATCACTCCCGTGCCCGGGGGCGTCGGCCCTATGACCATCGCAATGCTCCTGGTCAACACCGTCGAGGCGGCCAAAGCGGCGCTGAACGCCTGATGCAGCAGGATTGGACGCTGACGGTCAGCCAGCTCAACGAATACGTGCGCAGGCAGCTGGCGGCGGACCCCGTGCTGCGAGGGCTGCGCGTGCGCGGAGAGATCTCCGGCTGCAAGCGGGCCGTGAGCGGGCATTTCTACTTTTCACTCAAGGACGAGCAGGCGCGCGTACAGTGCGTCCTGTTCCGGCAGAATGCCCCGCGTCTGCGCTTCACCCCCGCTGACGGCATGCGCGTGACGGTCTTCGGCAGCGCGTCCATCTTCCCGCAGACGGGCGCGTTCCAGGTCTACGTGGAAGATATGGAGCGCTCCGGCGTTGGGGAGATGTACCTGCGCTTCGAGGCCCTCAAGAGCCGCTTGGCAGCCGAGGGTCTGTTCGACGCAGCGATCAAGCGGCCGCTGCCGCTCCTGCCGCGGTGCGTCGGGATCGCTACGAGCCGGTCCGGCGCGGTGCTGCACGATATTCTCCGCGTAGGTTGGAAGCGCTGGCCCAATATGCGCTTCGTCCTCGCACCGTGTTCCGTGCAGGGGGACAAGGCGGCGGGGGAGATCGTTTCGGCGCTGCGCACCTTGGATGAAAGCGGCCTGTGCGACGTGATCCTCTGCGGGCGCGGCGGCGGCTCCCTGGAGGAACTTTGGCCCTTCAATGAGGAAGAGGTCGCGCGGGCCATCCGCGCCACGCGGACTCCGGTGGTCTCCTGCGTCGGCCACGAGACGGATTTCACCATCGCCGATCTCGCTGCGGACGTCCGCGCCGCAACGCCCACCGAGGCCGCGCAGATCGTCCTGCCGGAGCGGACGGCGTTCCTGGAAGAACTCGCCGCGTATCGGGAAGATCTGCACGACGCCATGCGGGATCGTCTTTCCCGGGAACAGGAAAAACTGCGCGCTCTGTCGTCCGGGTATGCCTTTGCCAGCCCCTCGCGCGCGTGGGTCGAGCCCCGTCGGCAGGATCTGCGCGCTGTGGAAGCGCGGCTGCGCGCCGCCTTCACCGGCCGTCTTCACGCGGAGCGGAGCAAACTGAGCGCTCTGCCTTCCCGTCTCGGCGCGGCGTATGAGCAGCGCGTTCGGGCCGGGGAAGTCATTCTTCGCGAACAGAAGATCCGGATCGATACCGCTTATGAGAAGCGCATCCATACGGTGAAAGGCGCGCTGCGCCTTGCGGCTGGGGCGCTCGAGGCCCTGCGTCCCGGCGCGCCTCTCGAGCGCGGTTGGGCGCTCATCGAGCGGAACGGGCGTATACTCGATCATCTCGGCGCGTTGCGGGCGGGAGACCGCTTCTCCGTCATTATGCGCGACGGCCGTGTCGAGGCCCAGGCTTTGCAGGATATGGAAAGGAGCAACTCCCATGCCGAAGAAAAAAGAGAGGACCTATGAAGAAGGGCTCGCGCGCCTCCAGGAGCTGACAGAGCAGCTTGAGAGCGGCTCGCTGCCCCTCAAGGAGACCTTCGACGCTTACGAGGAGGGAAAGCTCCTGCTCAAGGAACTAGAGAATACCCTGCGCGAGGGCGAGAGGCGCATCCTCGAGCTGGACGCCCAGGGCGGCCTGAGCGATATCACCGGCGAGATCGACGAAGCGAAGGAAGGATAACACGCAATGACCACACATGCCGAATTCGTGCGCGATATCGAACAGAAACTGCGCACCATCTTTTATGGAAACGCGGGCCTGCAGGTGGAATCCATGTGCTACAGCCTGCTCGCGGGCGGCAAGCGCCTGCGCCCGGCCATGCTCCTGGCGGCGACGGAACTGCTGGGGGGCAACACCGAGGAGGCGCTTGTGCCCGCCTGCGCCATTGAGATGATCCATACCTATTCGCTGATCCACGACGACCTCCCGGGCATGGACAATGATCCTCTGCGGCGCGGCATGCCTTCGAACCATGTCGTCTACGGCGTCGGCCAGGCCATCCTCGCGGGAGACGGTCTGCTCACGCACGCCTTCCAGATCATGGCAGAAAACGCCCTCAACTATCCGGAACACGCCCGGCGGCACATCTGGGCCATCCGCGAGATCGCCTCCGGCGCGGGAGTGAACGGCATGATCCAGGGGCAGAGCCTGGACCTTCTCTGCGAAAAGGAAGGCGGCGGCGCGAACGAGCTGGAGCTCATCCACCTGGGCAAGACGGCGGCCATGTTCCGCGGGGCTCTGCGCGCCGGCGCGCGCCTGGCGGATGCGGCGGACGGCGACCTGTTCGCCATGACGGAATACGCCCGCAATTTCGGCCTGCTGTTCCAGTACGCAGACGACATCCTGGACGCGACCGCCACCCCGGACGAGACGGGCAAATCCTCCGGCAAGGACGCCGCGCAGGGCAAACTCACCGCCGTCACGCTCCTGGGGCTGGAAGGCGCGCGCAAGCGCACCAAGGCGCTCTATCAGGACGCCCTCGCCGCGCTCGCCGGCTATGGGGACCGCGCCATCTACTTCCGCAAGGCGCTGGATGACGTGATGGCCAAAATCGATCGCTAAAGGGGAACGATTGTGAAATTCTTGCTCGATCTGTTCCATAACCGCGCCGCGGCCGCCTGCGTTCTTTCCTGGTTCGCCGCGCAGGCATTGAAGGTCGTGTTTTACCGCATCGTCGAGAAGGAGTGGAGCTTCAAGCGCTTCTGGGGGCTGGGCGGCATGCCCTCCTCCCACTCTTCGGTGATGTGCACCCTGGCCGTCTCCGCGGGCATCATGCGCGGATTCGGCAGCCTGGAATTCTGCATCTGCCTGGTGATGGCGCTTGTCGTGATGACGGACGCCGCGGGCGTGCGCCGCGAATCCGGCCAGCACGCCAAGCTCCTCAATAAGATCATCCAGGAGCTGGTCGAGGAAGGTCGCGGCCTCACTCCGCAGACCCTCAAGGAGCTGGTCGGTCATTCTCCCTTTGAGGTGCTGATGGGCGCGCTGCTGGGCGTGCTCGTGGCTTTCATCGTCATGTAATAACAGCTAATAGAGGTGCCAGATGGGTCCGCTATTGCAAAACAAGGATTTTCCCGCCGCGCTCAAAGGGATGAGCGAGGCGGAGTTGGAAGAGCTCGCCCAGGAGATCCGCCGGGAGCTGATCGAGACGGTCAGCCGAAACGGCGGGCATTTGGCGAGCAATTTGGGCGCGGTGGAATTGACCATCGCGCTGCATCGCGTATTCGACAGCCCCAAGGATCGATTCGTGTTCGACGTCGGCCATCAGGCGTATGTGCATAAGCTGCTGACCGGGCGCGCCGACCGCTTTGCGACCCTGCGTCAGAAAGGCGGCCTGAGCGGCTTTCCCTCCCTGCGTGAGAGCGAGCACGACTCCTTTACCGCCGGGCACGCCTCCACCGCGATCTCCGCGGCGCTCGGCCTCGCCCGCGCGCGCGATCTCCAGGGGCAGGACCATCACGTCGTCGCCGTGGTTGGGGACGGTGCTCTTACCGGCGGTATGTGCTATGAGGCCCTCAACGACGCCGGACATTCCGGGACGCGTCTCATCGTCGTCATCAACGACAACGAGATGTCCATTTCCCGCAACGTCGGCGCTGTCTCGGAACACCTGACGCAGCTGCGCCAGAGCGCCTCCTATCTGCACGCCAAATCGCGCCTGCGCGCCGCACTGGAGCGTGTGCCGCGCGCCCTGCATTTCCTGGAACGCCTGCGCGACAGCCTCAAGGCGCTCCTTGTGGGAGATCGCTTCTTCGAGGCCCTGGGGTTCAGCTATTCCGGGCCGATCAACGGCCACGATATCGCTGCGCTCGAGCGCGCGCTCAACGTGGCGAAGCGCTCCTCCAGGCCTGTGGTGCTGCATGTGGTGACCAGCAAGGGACACGGTTATATGCCCGCTGAGGCACACCCGGATTCCTACCACGGCGTGGCGCCGTATTACGCGGAATCGAACGGCTCCGGCGGCGTTTCCGCCGGTAAGGCCGCCGTGGAACACCTGGCCGAGCGCGCGTTGACCAATGAAAAGATCTGCATGGTTGGCGCGGCGATGCCTTCCGGCACGGGGATGGACGTTTTCGCCAAGCGCTTCCCGAAGCGCGCTTTCGACGTCGGCATCGCCGAGGAGCACGCGGTGGAATCTGCCGCGGGCATGGCCGCCGCGGGCATGCGCCCGTACGTGGCCATCTATTCCACCTTCCTGCAGCGGGCCTACGACCAGATGCTCACGGATATTTGCCTGCCGCGCCTGCCCGTAACGTTCCTTTTGGACCGCGCGGGGCTCGTGGGTGAGGACGGCGCGACGCACCAAGGTGTGTTCGACCTGACATACCTGCGCTCCATGCCGGGCATGACGGTCGCAGCGCCGTCTTCGATCGCGGACCTTCGACGCATGCTGACGCTTTCCGAAACGGAAACCGCTCCCATGGCAATTCGCTATCCCAAAAAGCTGCCGGAAGCGCTTCCCGGCGAAAAGGAAGCGGGCGAATTCGGCGTTGGGCAGGGGCGCTTCCTGCGCGAAGGAGCGGACGTGGCCATCGTCGCTATCGGGTCCGCTGTCTCCGACGCGCTCGCCGCGGCGGAAATCCTCGAGAAACGGGGCATCCATGCCGCGGTCGCGGACGCGCGCTTCGCAAAGCCTTTGGACGAGCGCTTGCTGCGAAAAGCCGCGGCGGAGGATCGCCCGGTCCTGACCGTGGAGGAGAATACGGCTCTCGGAGGATTCGGAGCGGCGGTGCTGGCCTTCTTCTCCGCTAATGGGATCGGCGTTCGCACGGCCGTAGCCGCCGTTCCGGACCGGTTTATTCCGCACGCGACCATCGCACAGCAGAAAAGCGACCTGCGTCTGGACGCTGAGGGAATCGCGGAAAGAGCCGCAAAACTGATCAAAAAAGAAGCAAATTTGTAATATATTTCATTCTGCACCAGTATAGGAATTCTTTTATCAGAACCCGGTCTGTTTCCAAAAAGCAAATCCCAGCAAATTCAGGGCAAATTCTTTCGTTGGAGACCGCGGTCTCTTTTATGACATTTATATGAATAGTTGCGATTTTGCTTGTTTTGACGGCTTGTTTATGATATATCTAAACTAGGAGAAGGGACTATTCGTGCAGATTCGACAGGCGGGGATCTGGTGGAATCCCAAAAAACAGAATACGGTCGGAACAGCTGCTCTTCTTGCGGAGATGCTCATAAAAAGGGGAGTGTCGGTTTTTGCGGACGCTTCCCTGGTCGCGGCGACGGGCGAAAAGCGCATCCAGCAAACGAAGGATTTTGCTCAGTGTGACATCCTCTTTGCCTTGGGCGGCGACGGCACGCTGATCTCTGCGCTGGAGGCGGCTATTCCCGCGCATTTGCCCGTTTTAGGCGTGAACCTGGGCACCATGGGCTTCCTCACGGAAGCGGAGCCGGCGGAACTGGAGCGCGACATCGACGCGCTTCTCGCCGGAGATGGTGCGCTGGAGGAGCGCATGCTCCTGGAAGCGCGGCTGGATGGGGGGGCTCCCGTCACCGCGCTCAACGAAATCAGCTTCACGCGCCGCGCCGGGGAGGTCGGCATCACGGAGGTAGAAGTTCGCTGCGACGGCGATCTCGTCGATCGCATTGGCGGCGACGGCGTGATCATCTCCGCGCCGACGGGTTCCACGGCCTATTCGCTCGCGGCGGGCGGGCCGATCGTCGCGCCCGGGCTCGAATGCATCATCGTGACGCCGGTCTGTGCCCATTCGCTGCGCTCGCGACCCTGCGTGCTGCCGCCGGAGAGCACGGTCGAGGTCGTGTGCACAGGCGTGCGCGCGGGCATGGAAGCGTTCGCGGACGGACGGCCCGTTGGAGGAGTGCGCCGGGCCGTCATCCGCCGCGCCGGGCAGCGGGCGGTGTTCGTCCGTCTCAGGCCGTATCGTTTTTTCGAGCTGTTGCGCCAGAAATTTGCCGATTGGTCGCACGAATGATTCCTTTTTGCGAAATACGCAGGTGAAGGAGCAGGGGGCATATGAAGTCGATCCGTCACGCGATGATTTTGGAAATCATCGAGAACAAGGATATTGAGACGCAGTCGGAACTGGCGGAGGAATTGCAAAAGCACGGCGTCAAGGTCACACAGGCGACCGTGTCCCGCGATATCAAGGATCTCAAGCTGATCAAAGCGCTCTCGGAAAACGGGGGCTACAAATACGCGACCGCGGACCGCGCCGAAAAGGGCCTGAGCGAGCGGATGATCCGAATCTTCACGGAATCCGTCCTCTCGATCACGGCGGCGGAGAACATCATCGTCATCAAGACGCTCTCCGGCTCCGGCAGCGCCGCCGCCGAGACGGTGGACAGCCTGCATTGGCCGGAGATCATCGGCACCCTCGCGGGTGACAATACCATCTTCGTGGTCGTGCAGACCAAGGAGAAGGTGCCGGGCGTCATCAACCGCTTCCAGGCCATGCAGCGCGGCTGAGCGCGGGAGAGGGAGCGCGCATAAATGCTTCTGGAACTGAACATTCGAAACATTGCGCTGATCGAATCGCTGCGCATCCCCTTCCTGTCCGGCCTGAACGTCCTCACGGGCGAGACCGGCGCGGGAAAGAGCATCGTGGTGGATTCGGTCTGCCTTGCTCTGGGCGGGCGCGCCGACCGGGAGCTGATCCGCTCCGGGTCGGAATCCGCTTTCGTCCAGGCGGCTTTTGACATATCCAGCTGCCCGCAGGCGGGAGAGCTCCTCTCCGCTTACGGGATCGACCCGGGCGACGGCGTCATCACCGTCGGCCGGGAGCTTTCTTTGTCCGGACATAATCTTTGCCGCATCTGCGGTAGCGCGGTGAGCCTGTCCCAGCTGCGGGCGCTGACCGCGCTGCTGGTGGATATGCACGGCCAGCATGAGCACCAAAAGCTCATGGATCCTGCCTCGCAGCTCCAGTTCCTGGACGCATGCGGAGGAGACGACCACGCGGCCGCGCTCGAGGAGCTGCGCGAGGCGCACTCCGCTTATTCCGCGGCGGACAAGGCCCTGCGCGCGGCGATGGCGGATCTGAGTGAGCGCGAACGCCTCATGGATATGCTGCGCTTCCAGATCGCCGATATCGACGAGGTGCGCCCCAAGAAGGGCGAGATGGCCAAGCTCGAGGCCAAGGCCAAACTCTACGAGCATGCCGAGACCATCGCCGAGAAGATCGATTCCGCCTACGCCAGCGCCTACGCGGGCTCCGGCCGCAGCCTTGGAGCTCAGGCCGCGCTCAAGAAGGCCGCCGACGCGATGGCCTCCATCGCGGAGTACGACGAGCGCTTCGCCTCCATCCGCGAAAAGCTCGAGGAGAGCTACTATACCGTGCAGGAGATTGGCTTGGAGCTTCAGGACCTGCACGAGACCATCGATCACGATCCTGACCGCCTGGCCCGCATCGAAGACCGCCTTGACGCCATCAAGCGGCTTCTGCGCAAATACGGCCCAAACGAGGAGGACGTCCTTGCCTTCCGGGAGCAGGCAGGGCAGCGCCTGGCCGATCTGGAAAACGCGGACGGCCGCCGTGAGGAACTGGAGGCGTCTCTCGCCGCCGCGGAGAAGCGTTTCACCGCGGCCTGCGCGGAGGTCGGCGCGCGCCGCAGGGCGCTGGCCCAGGACTTTTGCGCCAGGGTCCGCGCCGAGCTGACGGAGTTGGGCATGCCCAAGGTGCGCTTCGAGGCCCGCTTCACGCCGCGCGATGCCGCGCATCGCACCGCGCAGGGCGCGGATGACGTGGAATTCGTCATTTCTCCGAACCCAGGAGAGCCCCTCAAGCCTATGGCGGCCATTGCCTCCGGCGGCGAGTTGGCGCGCATCATGCTCGCCTTCCGCACCGTGCAGAACGAGCAAGGCGGCGCGGGCACCATCATTTTTGATGAGATCGATACCGGCGTCAGCGGCCGTATGGCTCAGGCTGTAGGCGAGAAGATGGCACGCATCGCCGAAAAGCGCCAGGTCATCTGTGTGACGCACCTGCCGCAAATCGCCGCGCTGGGCGACAGCCAGTTCCTCGTGGAGAAGCGCGAGGAAAACGGCCGTACGGAGACCGGCGTGCGCCTGCTCGACCGAGAGGGACGGGCCGCCGAGCTCAGCCGCCTCGTGGGCGGCGCGGACGGCTCCGAAAGCGCAATGCCGCATGCCTTCAACATGCTTGAGCAGGCCGAACGCCGCAAAAAGGAGATCCGCTCGTGACCAGGGAGACTATCGGCGGCTGCGCGCTGGAATACGATGCCGAGGCGACACGCCGATACGATCGCCGGATCACGCTTTGTGAATGCGCCGGCTGCCGCAATTACCGCGCACAGATCCGCAAGCGATATCCTGAGCTCGCTGCCTTTCTGGAGCGCTTCGGCGTGGACGCCGCGCGGCCGGATGAGCTTAGCTGGGTCGAGGCTGGGGACGGAACGATTCTCTATGACAGCGTCGATTACACTGTCTGTGGCCGCTTCTTCGAGGGGACCGAGTACCGCGCGCCCCTGCCGGGAAGGCCGGAAACCGAGGCCTTTATCCGTGACGAGTACGTCCCCAATGAACAGACAGGGGAGTATTTCACGGTTTCCTTTACAGGCGTTCGATTGCCGTATGTTCTGAACGAGCCGCTCTGAGAAAGCGGCTCGTTTCGTATAGATTGCCGTTTTGCTGCCCACACTATCCCCAGCTTTGGGGAGGGGCAGAGAGATGCTGATCTATTTCGTCATGCTGATCCAGGCGGCCGTCACCGTCATCATGGGCGTCTACTTTTCGCGCCAGCTCCGAGCCCAGCAGGAGAGCTCCGCGCCGGTTCGGGGCGCCCATGCCCGGGGAGAGCAGGAGCGACTCGACCGCATGCGCCGCATCGCCCTTTCGGAGCCGCTCAGCGAGCGCGTTCGGCCCACGCGCTTGGAGGAGATCGTCGGGCAGGAGGAGGGCGTCCGCGCGCTGCGGGCGATCCTCTGCGGGAGCCATCCCCAGCATGTGATCCTCTACGGCCCGCCCGGCGTAGGCAAGACCTGCGCGGCGCGATTGATGCTGGAGGAGGCGAAGCGCTCGCCAGGCACGCCGTTTCGGCCGGACGCGCCGTTCGTTGAGGTGGACGCCACCTGCGTGCGTTTCGACGAGCGCTCCATTGCCGATCCGCTCATCGGCTCGGTGCACGATCCCATCTATCAGGGCGCTGGCCCGCTCGGGATCAGCGGCATCCCGCAGCCAAAGGAAGGCGCTGTCACGCGCGCGCACGGCGGTGTCCTCTTTCTGGACGAGATCGGCGAGATGCAGCCCATCCAGATGAACAAGCTCCTCAAGGTCCTGGAGGACCGCAAGGTTCGCCTGGAAAGCGCGTATTACGATCCGGATGACCGCAAGGTCCCTTCCTATATCCATGATATCTTCAAAAACGGACTGCCCGCGGATTTCCGCCTCGTCGCGGCTACGACCAGGCCGCCGGAGGAGCTACCCAGCGCTCTGCGTTCCCGCTGCATGGAGGTCTTCTTCCGCGCCCTGGAGCCCGAGGAACTGGCGCGCATCGCTTCCGGGGCCGCGGAACGGCTCGGCATGCCCGTCGCTTGGGAGGACGCCCTGCTCGTGGGCAAGTGCTCCGGCGGCGGACGGGACGCCGTGAATATCGTACAGATGGCGGCTGGCGCGGTGCAGAACGAGGGCAGGAGTGCGATCACGCGCGCCGACCTGGAGTGGGTCATCGAGACGAGCGGTCTGTCTCCCACCGCGGAGCGTGAGGAACCGGTGGAACCCCTCTGCGGCCGCGTGAATGGCTTGGCCGTTTTCGGGACACAGCAGGGGACGCTTCTGCGCGTGGACGCTGCGGCGATACCGGGCAAGGGCAGCGTTTTTGTGACGGGCGTCGTCGCCGAGGAGGAGATCGGCGCGGGCCAGGGGCGAACCATCCGCCGCGCCGGTTCGGCGAAAGACGCCGCACGCAGCGTGGAAAGCGTGCTGCGCGGCATGGGGATCCGTCTGGAGGGGACGGACCTGCACATCGATTTCCCCGGAGGCGTACCGGTGGACGGCCCCTCCGCTGGCATTGCCATGTGCGCGGCCGCGTATTCGGCCCTGCGGCGCGTCCCCGTGGACAGCCGGCTCGCCATGACGGGGGAACTGGGTGTGAACGGGGACGTATTGCCCGTAGGCGGCGTCGCCCGCAAGATTGATGCCGCCGAGCGCGCCGGAATGCGCCGGGTGCTCATCCCCGGGGCGAACTGGAGGGAAGTCTATGCCAAGAGGAAGGTCCAGGTGATCCCTGTGGACAGCATCCAAGAGGTGTTATCCATCGCTTTCGAGGCGCGCAGCGCGCAGGCCGCGAAGAGACTGCTGGCAGAGCTTCCTACGGATTCCGAAGCAGTGGCCGAGGGCCTCGAAACGCCGCCGCTGGCGCAGAAACTGTAAAAAGAAGGCGTAAACTTGAAAAAGCGGTTGCATTTGCTCCTCCGGCATGCTATAATGGCAAGGCTAATGAGTTGGAAAGCACAGGAGGGTTCAATATGTCCGCTGTACTCGTTCTTGTCAATATTTTCCTCGCGCTGATCGCCATCGTGCTCATCGTGGCCGTCCTCATGCAGGAAGGCAACCGTGAAGGGCTCGGCGCCATTTCTGGCGGCGCGGAGACGTTCTTCGGCAAAAACAAGGCCAAGAGCGTTGAGGGCAAGCTGGAGATGATCACCAAATACGGCGCCGCCGCGTTCATCATCCTGGCGATCGTTTCTACCATCCTCACCGCGCGCATCAACAAGAACAACGCCGCCGCTACCGCGCCCGTCGCCAATCCCACCGCCGTCGAAGACACTGTGACCGACGCTGTGGAAGACAGCGCTGAGGCTGTCGAGGAGAACGCTGAAGAGGCCGCCGATACTGTCGAGGACGCCGTGGAGGACGCCGTCGAAGGCGAGAGCGAAGATTCCGCCGAGAACAACGGCTGATCGATTATCAGCCTATATCCCCATTGGAACCACAAGAGCCGGCGGTCGAACCGTCGGCTCTGTTTTATGACCGAAAGACCCCTCTCTCTGCGGGACGATCGCGCGAAAGGAGGCCCTGCCCATGCCGTGTTTGCCGGAAGATGTCCGCGCGTGGCTTCTTGGCCTTCCGCGCGCGGAGAAGCTGAGCGCCGTCGCGGCGGCGTTGTCCCTTCCCAGGGAAGAGGCGGAGCGCGCGCTCGCGGCGGCTATGGAGCAGGGCCTGGTCGTGCGCAGCAGGAAGGGCCGTTACACCACGCCGGAGCAGGCGGGGCTGATCGTCTGCCGCGCGGTGTACGGCGGCGGGATGCTCTTTGCCCGGCCAGTGGAGGAAAAGATCCGCGCTGAACTCGAGGGAGATATCCGCATCGACTCCGCCGAGGAGAGCGCCTGGCCGGACGACCTCGTCACCGTGCGGCTCACCGAGTGCGCGCCGCGCGCCTGCGGGTTCCTGGAAAGCGTGGCCAAGCGCGCGCATGAGACCATCAGCGCGGGGATCGTCATCCCCGAGCCGGAGCCGGAGCGTCGCCGCAAGGGACGCGCCAAGCGCCGCCCGCATCGGCCTCCGTTTCGGCCTGGTCCCTACGCGGTGCCGGATGATCCGCGCATTCGCGACAAGATCGCCCTGGAGGGGGATCTTTTAAACGCGCAGACAGGAGATATCGTCCTTCTGCGCATGCTCAGCTACCCGCGCGGGCGCGCGCAGGCGACGGCCGTGGTGGAGCGCGTGCTCGGGGATTCCGCCGACGTGCGCGTAAACCTGCGCGCCATCGCCGCCACGCACGGTCTGGGCATGGATTTTGCGGAGGACAGCGCGAGAGAGGCGGGGGAGATGCCTCTCTCCGTGCGGGAGGAAGACCTCGTCGGGCGGCGCGATTTGCGGGATGTATACCTCTTCACCATCGACGGAGCGGACGCCCAGGATTTCGACGACGCCGTCTCCCTTGAGAAAACTGCGGAGGGGTTCTGCCTCGGCGTACATATCGCCGACGTTTCGCATTATGTCCTGCCCGGAAGCTCCATCGAGAAGGATGCCTATCTGCGCACGACTTCGACCTACTTGCCCGGCCTCACCTTTCCGATGCTCCCGGAGGCGCTCTCTAATCGCCTTTGCTCGCTCCAGCCCGAAGAGGAACGCCTCGCGCTCAGCTGCCTGATGCGGATCGAAAACGGCGCCGTGGTCGATTATGAGATCGTCCCCAGCGTGATCCGCTCAAGGGCGCGGCTGGTCTATACGGAGGTGAACCGACTCTTTGCGGGGGAGGAGAACGCCGTCCCAGAAGAGGCGCAGCCCATCCTCCTGGAGATGAACGCTCTTGCCAAGGCAATCCGGTCCGCGCGCGAAAAGCGCGGCTCGCTGGAATTCGAGCTGCCTGAGCCCGAGTTCGATCTCAACGCGAAGTGTGAGCCCACCGCCGTGCGCGCGCGTCTGCGAGGGGACGCGGAAAAGCTCATCGAGGATTTCATGCTTTCAGCCAACGAATGCGTGGCCCGGTTCGCCCGCGAGTGCGAGCTGCCCATCCCGTATCGGATCCACGAGCTGCCCGACCCGGATGTGCTCGCGGAGCTGGACCGCTATCTCGAAAGCCTGGAAATCCCTGCGCGCCTCACTGGCGCGACCGCTCCCGGCGCTTTGGCGGATGTTCTGGGAATGGTGCGGGGCAAGCCGGAGGAAGCGGCCGTCCACTCGGCCATGCTCCGCGCCATGCGCCGCGCTCAGTACGACCCTATGCCGCGCGGGCACTTCGCCCTGGCCGCGCGGGATTACTGCCATTTCACCTCGCCCATCCGCCGGTATCCGGATCTGACCGTGCACCGCGTCGTCAAGGCGTATCTAGCCGGTTCTCTGGACGAGAAGACTCTCGACCGCTGGACGCGCGCCATGCCGGAGATCGCTCGCCACTGCTCCGAGGGCGAATACGCCGCCGCAATGTGCGAGCGCGAGGCGGACGATATGATGCGCGCCCGATACATGGCGCGGCATATCGGCGAGATCTTTTCCGGCCGTGTGAGCGGGTGCAGCCGCTCGAGCCTGTTCATCGCCCTGGAGAACACCGCCGAGGGACGTGTGCCCGTCTGGAGTCTGGGCGACGAATACGAATTCGTCGAGGACCTGCGCTGCCTGATGGTCGCCCGTACCGGCGCGATGATCCGCGTCGGAGAAGCGGTCAGGGCGAGGCTCGTCGAGGTGGATGAGCGCGCGGGCTACCTGGAATTCCGTATGGCTTGGGAAGAGGACGAGTAACGGCAGAGAACAGAAAGAGGCTCCGGCAAAACGCCGGGGCCTCTTTGCGCAGCAAACGCCTCATCGGATGAGCGAAATCTCCACGAAAGGCAGCTCGCGCGTGTCGTTTTTGCAGATGGCAAGGTAGGCGTAGTAGATCAGAACACAGTTGACCACGATCCGAGCCAGGCGGATCACCCAGACCACGAGAGTGCCGACGAGGGGGATCCAGCCCACGATCAGCCGGAGAATCCACCCCGCCAGGAGCAGCGCGAAGTTGCACAGAAGCCCCAGAAGGCCTTGGTTTGCGCAGAACTTTCCGTAGCGGGAATCCGGGCAGAGGATCAGAGGCAGGAAAAAGATCAGGTATCCCAGACCGCCGATCACGCGGTTTTTCTCGTAATCGCTCTGGGGAAAACGTGCGACAGACATGGTGTTTCCTCGCTTTCTACAGGTGTTTTAGCTCAGGTCGGTCATGTGGTCGGCGCGGACGCCGGAGGATGCTGCGCCCATTTCGTCCAGGACGACAGCCCCGGTGAACTCGGGAGATCTCAAAATGCCCGCGAACTTGAACTGGTATTCGTAGGACCATAGATCTCCCGCGCTGCGCCAGGAATTGGGGCTCTGATAGAAGTAGATGCCGGGCGTGTGGTGCAGCTGCGCAAAGCCGTTCTGGCGTGTTCCGTACAGGCGGACGACAACTTCGTGCTCGCCCCGCGTGGCATGGACGTCCAGCTTGTAGGGCGAGAAGGCGATATTGCCCCGGTCCGCTCCGTCCACGAACACCTTGACGAGCCCGCCACGCCATCGCGGAACGCGCACGGTGAAGTTCCCGTCGCTGCGCACGCGCAGGCGGTAGAGGAGGTTGCCCGTGTAGAAGGGCAAGCCCTGGGGCACGATATCTCCAAAGCCCAGCCGTCGCACCGGCGCGACGATTGTCTTGAGCACGCCGCTTACGCGCACGCCGAAGTCGCCCAGCAGGTAGAAGCATTCCAGGTTCGTGCGCCTCCCCACGGGTACGGTGACTACGAGCTCGTTCATCCCCGCGCGCAGATCGGGCAAGGGAATGGTCTCAATGCAGCGGTCCACGAAGAACCCGTGCGCGGGTGCGGAAACCTCCTGTCCGTTGAGCGAGACACTTGTGTCGGCGCGGTCCTCCAGGGCCAGCTTCACGCCGGAAACGGCGATCTCCGCGGGGATCGCGAAGCGCAGGGTGAGGCGGTCCTTCGCCTCCTCGGCGGGCAGAAGGTACGGCTGCACGACTTCCTTTCGCCGCAGGGGAATGCCCAGGGCCGCGCGCGCTGCGTTGTCGATGCGCAAAAGCTCCTCCAGAGGCTGGAACGTTCCGCCGTTGAGCGACCACTCGGCCAGATCCAAAAGGAGCATGTTGGGCTCCTCAAGCGTCACGTCCACAAGGCCCATGGCGCGGCTTACAGGAGCGGATTGGACGGAGCGCTCCTCGACAATCGCGATATCGGCTCGGCCGGGGATAAGGCGCAGAAGGACGCTGTCATGGATGTGCCATCTCTGTTCGAAAATCGTTTTCCCGCCCGCGTATCGCGCCGGGAATGGCTTGATCTCGCTCGTCAGGGTATCCCACAGCTCAAGCCTGTATTCGCCCCGCAGAGTGAAGCGCAGAAGGCCCGCCTCGTCCACGTCCGGCGAGACAGGGTTCTTTCCGTTACAGATAAAGAGCCACATTTCCTCTCCGTCACGGCGCAGCTGGTAGAGGAGCCGGTCGGCGCGGGAGCCATCCGCGCGGCGGATCTCGAGAAAGCGGAAGGGCTCTAGAGCCTCCAGGATGGAGCCGGCGTCGAA
>CACZOT010000280.1 GCA_902782795.1 uncultured Eubacteriales bacterium
CGGCTCTGGGCATTTCCGAGACTACGGATTGCATTTCGCTCATCGTCTCCGAGGAGACGGGCATCATCTCCGTGGCGCGCGACGGGAAGCTCACCCGTTATCTGGACGAGAAATCCCTCACCGCGCTGCTGAGCGATATCCTCATCGGCGATAAGAGTGAAGGCGGGCTGTTCGGTCTCCTGCGCCGCCGGGAAGGAGCCGCCAAATGAAACGCTTCGATTGGAAAAAAGTCCTGGGCGGGATCGGCAAGGCTGTGCGCAATTTCCTCTCGCGGGATCTCGGGCTCAAGCTCCTGAGCGTCGTCTTCGCCCTGTTTCTGTGGAGCTTCGTCATCACCGCAAACCCCAATATCACCCGATTGAAGACCGTCTCGGGTATCGAGGCCTCCGTCAGCGGCCAGGCGACGCTGACTTACCGCGGCCTCGCAGTGCTCACAGACGTCTCCAGCGAGCTCTCCGACGTCTCCGTCCGCGTCAATGCCCCGCAGGCGAGCTACTCCCTCGTCAGCAATTCGAACGTGCGTGTCGAGCTGGATCTCACCAGCATCCGCACCACGGGCAGGCAGCGCGTCAATCTCACGGGCACTTCGGTCTACGGCGAAGTCGTGCAGATCTGGCCTGAATATATCGATATCGAGGTGGAGACGCTCGACCAGCGCTACATCCCCGTGAACGTGCAGCTCGTTAACGCCGATGCCTCCGCTTATTGGTATTCCCTCAAGGCCAACCCCATGCAGGTGACCATCTCCGGACC
Organism: uncultured Eubacteriales bacterium; assembly: GCA_902782795.1. Classification (GTDB taxonomy): domain Bacteria; phylum Bacillota; class Clostridia; order Christensenellales; family Aristaeellaceae; genus UBA1224. The sequence continues at coordinate 754 of CACZOT010000280.1, forward strand.
GACCTCTGTCGTGCAGACGGTCTCCTCCGCCTCCGTCACCGTGGACGCCACCGACATCACCTCCTCCCAGAGCCGCGCAGAGCAGTTCTCGCTTCTCACGGCCCAGGGCGAAGAAGTCACCGCGGCTCTGACGCGTTCCACCTCTTCCATCACCGTGAATATGGACGTCTATCCTTCCAAGACAGTGCCGATCGCCTCGTCCATGGCGGATATCCTCTCCGGCGAGGTCCCCACGGGCTATGAGATCACCTCCGTCACCGTCTCGCCGGATACGGCCGTGATCGCCGCGGAGCAATCCCTGCTCGATTCCATCAACGAGCTCACCTTCTCTAAGATCGACGTCTCCAACCGCACGGCCTCCTTCACGCGCACGCTCAACCTGTCCAGCCTGAACGGCCTCAAGTATATGTCTACCGACCAGGCCACCGTAAACGTGACCATCTCCGAGATCGAAACCACGCGCCGCTTCCAGGATGTGGACGTTTCCCTCGTCAATAAGCCGGACAATCTCAGCGCATCCACCACCACGCAGACCGTCTCCGTGGTGGTGACGGGCCCGTATTCCCAGGTTCAGGCGCTCCTCTCCAGCGATATCATCGCCACTGTGGAACTGACGGGCCTGGAAAAGGGCGAATACGAGCTGCCCATCTATGTGACCGTGGACAACATGCCCGGCCTCTCCTGCACCGCCACGCCCTCCGCCGCGAGCGTGACCATCGAATAACACAAACGAAAGGAGGCTCTGCCTGTGACGTACACCCATTACGCGGATATGTTCATCACCCTCATGCTGGGGTGGATCCGCGGCGTGACCAACTGGATCTGGAGCATGATCCGTCTGGGCCGGGGCTCGGCGGGCAGGAACTTCCTTTCCTGGTTTTCCTCCCATTGGCTGCAGATGGTGCTTGTGCTGCTGCTGGCGGGCGTGGCGATGGATTGGCTCGTGTGGCTGGTGCGCTGGCGGCCTTACTGGCTGTGGTTCGGCAAAAAGCGCCGCCTAGTGAATGACACGCCCGAAAGCCCGCGCCGCCGCGAGCAGCCCCGCGAAGCGGAAGAAACGGTCGAACGGCGCGCGGCCGCGCCGCAGTTCCACTCCCAGGCTCTGCCCAGGCGGCACACCACGGTTCCCCCAGAGGACTTGTTCGACGTAGCGCCTTCCCGCGCCGCGAAAACTCCTTCCGCGCCGGACGATCTGTTCGACGTGAAGCCCTCCGCGCCGGATGATCTTTCCGGAGAAGCTCACCGGAAACCAATGCAGCCCGACAGCAAAGCGACCCCGAGGAGCGAAAACGATGGCAAAATCGACTGGTTCGAATAAGAGCCTGCCCTTCCTTGCGCCGAGCCGTATCCTCGTGATCGCAGGGCATTTTGGCAGCGGCAAGACGGAGATCGCCCTGAATCTCGCCATCGCCATGCGCCCATGGGAGAAAAAGCTGGCGCTGATCGATCTGGATATCGTCAACCCGTACTTCCGAACCGCCGAGCAGGAAGACCTCCTGCGAGCGCATGATATCGACCTGTATAAGCCCATTTTCGCCGCTACCAGCGTGGATATTCCCTCGCTTCCGCCGGAGATCATGGGCGTTTTTGCGCGCGAAGATCTGCGCGTGATCTTCGACGTGGGCGGCGACGATCTCGGCGCGGCAGCCTTGGGCGGATACGCTCCGCAATTCGAGCGCAGCGACCGAGCTTTCTACATGGTGGTGAACCCATACCGCCCGCGCTCGGAGACCAAGGCGCAGATCGTGGAGATGTACGAGGCCATCGCCCGGCGCGCGCGCATGCGGCCGGACGCCCTCGTCTGCAACGCCAATCTCGGCGACGAGACCACCTCGGACGATCTCCTGGCCGGATATGAGACCGTGCGCGTCGCCGCGGAGGAACTCGGCGTGCCTGTTGCGTTCGCCTGCGCCAGGCGCGCCCTTGTTGAGGAGATGGGAGCGTTCCCCGTACCGGTCTTCCCCATAGATCGGCATCTCAAGCCGGAGTGGATGGAAAGATGACCATCACGAACCTCTTGCCTCGCGTAAGCGCGATCGCTGGCACCGCTCTCATGGCCGCTCTTTTGGCGGTACTGCTGGCGCGCTATTTCGCGGAAGCGCTCTTTCCGGAAGGCCGGGTGTGCGCAGCCCTCTCGCGCTGGAAGCCTGGCCCCGTGGATAATAAAGCCACATGGAGCCAAGCGTTCCTCTGGGCCGCCGTGTGGTTTTTCGGGACGCGCCTGTTCCTCTTCGCGGCCACAGGCGTGTTCGCGCTCGTGACGGACCGCGCGGAATTCTTCTTCGCCAATTATCTGGGCTATTGGGATAAATGGGACGCGCCGCACTACATCGGCCTTGTGCGCAATTGGTATGTGAACGAGGGCGATCCCCGCTTCCACATCGTCTTTTTCCCGGTGTATCCGCTTGTGAGCCGTGTCCTGATGCCGCTGTTCGGCGGCAACGCGGAGGCGAGCGCGCTGTTCGTTTCGAACGCATGCGGCTTGGCCCTTGGCGCGATGCTCTATCGCCTGACCGAGCTGGAATCCGGCTCGGAAGGCGCCAGGCGCGCCGTGCGCTATCTCTACTGCAGCCCGCTTTCGTTCTTCCTCTCCATCGCCTATACGGAATCGACCTTCATGCTTTTGACGGTAGGCGCGGTGTACCTGGCGCGGCGCAGGCGTTTTGCGTGGGCTCTCGTCGTCGGCGCGGTGTGTTCGGCGGCGCGGCTCATGGGCGTCGTGGTGGCCATCCCCATCTTCTGGGAGATGCTCGCCTACGACCGGGAGAAGGGCCCCGGCCGCGCGGGACGCGTAGCGACGCGGGCCGCCTCTTGCTGCGCGGTGCTGGCCGGAGCGGCGGCATATCTCCTCCTTAACTACGTGGTGACCGGCAACCCATTCCAATTCTGGATCTATCAGCGCGACCACTGGTACAACACCTCCGGCACCCTTTGGAACACCTTTTCCTACGTGACGCGCTACGCGATTTCTTTCGACAGGCCGATGCGCCTGTTCACCTGGATCCCCACGCTCGGGTGCCTCTTCGGCGTGCTCACGCTGATCGCCTGGCGCGCCCGACGCGCGCGTGTGGGCGACGCGGCTTACGCCTGGGCGTATATGTACATGACCATCGTGCCTACCTGGCTGATCAGCGGGCCGCGATATGTCTTTGGGCTGTACGCCCTCTACCCCATGCTGGCCGGCGCAATGAAACGTCGCTGGATGGATATCGCCCTGACGATGGCGTTCCTGGTGGGGCTTGCCGTCATGTCCTGCGCGTTCATCTTCACAGCCGGCGTGTACTGAGACGAAGAAAAAGCCCGGGAGCGTTTCGCTCCCGGGCTTTTTTCGCATACAGGTTTATTTGTGGTACAGATGCTGCTGCTCGTAGCGGGGCTGACAGGTCATGTTGATGCCCAGCTTCTTGTAGGTGGTTTCGTCCACGCTGGAGAGGATGACCGAAAAATGCGCGTCGCACCCGGCGAGCTTTTCGATCTGCTGCATGGCGATCTCCGCGGTGGGGTTGGTAACGGCGCAGATGGACAGAGCGATGAGCACCTCATCGGAATGCAGACGCGGGTTGGCGTTGCCCAGGTGCGCGGTCTTCAGGTGGCAGATGGGCTCGAGGATCTGTGAAGAGATGAGATCGATCTCCTGGTTGATCCCGCCCAGGGCCTTGAGCGCGTTGAGCACCAAAGAGGACGCGGCGCCCAACTGCGCGCTCGTCTTGCCAGTGACGATCTTACCGTCCGGCAGGACCATGGCGGCTGCGGGAGCGCCGGTGGTCTCCTCGCGCAGGAGAGCGGCGCTGATGCAAGGCAGGACGTCGGTGGTGATGTGCGCCTGGTTCATCAGCAGTTCGAGCTTGCGCACAGCAGAGGCGTCCCCGCGGCCCTTCTTGAGATCGACCTGGGCATTGTAATACCGACGGACGACCTCGCGGCGGGAAGCCTCGCAGACGGCCTCGTCGTCCACGATGCACATGCCCACCATGTTCACACCCATGTCCGTGGGCGAGCGGTACGGGCTTTCTCCCTGGATGCGCTCGAAAATCGCCTGGAGCACCGGGAAGACCTCGACATCGCGGTTATAATTCACCGCTGTCTCGCCGTAGGCTTCCAGGTGATACGGATCGATCATGTTCACATCGCTCAGGTCGGCGGTGGCGGCCTCGTACGCGACGTTTACCGGGTGGCGCAGAGGAAGGTTCCAGATCGGGAAGGTCTCGAATTTGGCGTAGCCCGCGCGCACGCCGCGCTTGTATTCGTGGTACAGCTGGGAAAGGCAGGTCGCCATCTTGCCGCTGCCAGGGCCTGGCGCAGTCACGACGACGAGGGAGTGCGTGGTTTCGATGTATTCGTTGCGGCCGTAGCCCTCGTCGCTGACGATGAGTTTGACATCGGAGGGATAGCCGGGGATGGGATAATGCTTGTAGGAGCGAATACCCAGCGCGTCCAGACGGCGCATGAATGCGTCGGCACCGGGCTGTCCCGCGTACTGCGTGACCACTACTCCGCCCACGTGGAACCCCAGCGCGCGGAAGTTGTCCATCAGGCGCAGCGTGTCGTCGTCATAGGAGATGCCCAGATCGCCGCGGACTTTGTTTTTTTCGATATCGTTGGCGTTGATGGCAATGATGATTTCCACATCTTCCTTGAGATTTGCGAGCATGCGGATCTTGCTGTCCGGAGCGAAGCCGGGGAGGACGCGGGAGGCGTGGTAATCGTCAAAGAGCTTTCCGCCGAATTCCATGTACAGCTTTCCGCCGAACTGGTCGATTCGCCGACGGATGTGTTCCGACTGGAGACGCAGGTATTTTTCGTTGTCAAACCCGATGCGCATGATCCCGTTCGCCTCTTTCGTTAATAATTTGGACCACCAAAACGCGATATATTGTATCATAAACGGCGGGCCTCCGCACACTTTTCGGTGTTACTTTTGCGGAAACTTCGCCGCGCGGGCCCGCTTTGTGGTATAGTAGAGGAAGCGAAACCGTTTATCCGGAGGCGTTTCCATGCAGCCTTGGACCATTGATGATCTTCTCTGCGCGCAGCGCTGTCCGCGCGCGTTCTATTTGCGCGCCCGCGGGGCAGGCGGCCCGCGCCGCGCCGCCGAGCGCATTCCCCTCTCGCTGGAAGCAGCCCGCGCCTTGCGAGGTGAGGTGTTCGATTGCACAGCCGGCGAGCCGATCCCCGAGGACGCACCAGCCCTCTGGGGGCTGCACGCTTCCTATGAGGATTGCGTATGCGAAGCGGATCTGCTTGTGCGGCGTGAAAACGGCTGGGAGCTTCTCCTCGACGCGAGCGCATACGAGGCCCGCGAACCGCTTGTGCGGGAGGCGTCGTTCGCCATGCGCGTGCTCGATGGCAACGGGATCCATGTGACCAAGGTCACTGCGCTTCTGCTCGATCAGCGGTTCGTGCGCGGGGAGGCCATGGATTACGCGGCATTTTACCATGAGAAGGATATCACCAAGCGCGCGCGTTCCTTCCTGCCTAAGGTATCAGATCGCGTCGCCAAGCTCAATGCCTTGGCGTCTCTGGACGAGACCCCGGAAGCCGTCCTCTGCGAAAACTGCCTCCGTCCCATGGAATGCGCGTACTGGCCCGAGTGCACGGCCGACTTGCCCAAGCCCAACGTCTTCGATCTGACGGGCATCTCCGCGGCCAAGAAGCTGCTTCTGTACCGCAGAGGCGTGATCACCTTCGTCGAATGTCTCGCGTACGGCGAACTCCAGCACCAGCAGCAGACGCAGATTCTCGCGGAGATCCTCCACGAGCCGCCTCACGTGCGCCGCGCGCCGCTCGAGGCGTTTCTCAAAACGCTCTGGTACCCCATGTGTTTTCTGGATTTCGAATCCTGCCAGCCACCCGTGCCGCTCTTTGAGGGCATGCGGCCCTTTGAACAGATGGCCTTCCAGTATTCGCTGCACGTCGTTCGGGAACAAGGCGCAGAGCCGGAACATCGCGAGGTCATCGTGCCTCCGGGCGAGGATCCGCGGCCTGCGCTCGCTGAAGGTCTCGTGCGCGACGTGCCCGAAAACGCCTGCGTCGTGGTGTATTCCAACGGGCTGGAAAAGCATGTCATCGCGACTCTGGCCGAGCGCTTCCCCGATCTTCGCCGCCGCCTTCAGCGTATGAACGCATCCATGCGCGATCTTATCGCGCCTTTCCGCTCGCGGGATTATTACGATCGCGCAATGAACGGCTCCTGCTCGCTCAAGAAGGTCTTGCCCGCTGTCTGTCCCGACGAGGCGGAGGTCTCCTACGAGCGCCTGGACGGCGTGCAGAACGGCCATGAGGCCATGCGGGCGTATCTGCGCGCAGAGCTGGTCGATCACGTAGATTGGGATGAGACGCGCGCGCGCCTGAGCGCCTATTGCTCTGTGGATACTCTGGGCATGGTGCGCCTCGTGGAGCGGCTGGAGCAAGCCGTTTGGCCCAACGACGAAGGCCGCATTCCGCAGAAATAAGACGCGAGAGCCGGGGTGGATACGCACCGGCTCTCTTTCCGCGATATTAGCAAACACCCTGGAAACATAATGTTTCCAGGGCGTTCATTGGTCTGGGTGAGAGGATTTGAACCTCCGGCCTCTTGAACCCCATTCAAGCACGCTACCAAACTGCGCCACACCCAGAAACAGATGCTGCCAGGAAAG
>CACZOT010000281.1 GCA_902782795.1 uncultured Eubacteriales bacterium
CCGGACGAGGTCATCGGCGAATTCGTCGCCCGCGGCTACAACATCATGAAGGGCTATTATAAAATGCCCCGCGCCACCGCTTCCGCCATCGACAAGGACGGCTGGCTCCACACGGGAGACCTCGCCTGCCGCACCAAGGAGGGCAACTACCGCATCACCGGCCGCCTCAAGGATATGATCATCCGCGGCGGCGAGAACATCTACCCCAAGGAGATCGAGGAATTCATCTACACCCACCCCAAGGTATCGGACGTGCAGGTCATCGGCGTGCCGGACGCGGCCATGGGCGAGGAGATCATGGCCTGCGTCATCCTCAAGGAGGGCGAGAGCATGACGGTGGAAGAGATGAAGAAATACGTCCTGGACCACATGGCCAAACACAAGGTGCCCAAATACATCGAGTTCGTGGAGGGCTTCCCCATGAACGACGCGGGCAAGATTCAGAAATACAAGATGCGCGAAATGGCCATCGAAAAGCTCGGCCTGCAGAAGGCCGCCAGCGTCGAGACCGCGTAAAAAAAGGGGGGAAAGCGCCGTGGACGAGCTGGCCAGGGCCCGGGAGAGCATCAACGAAGCGGACAGCGGCATGGCCGCGCTCTTCGAGCGGCGCATGAAGGCCGTCCGGGAGATCGCCGCGTGGAAACAGGAGCGCGGCCTCCCCATCCTGGACGAGGATCGCGAGCGGGCCGTCCTGGAGCGCAACTCGTCCCTTGTCGGGGAAGAGCTGCGCCCCTACTACGTCTCCTTCCTGCGCGCTCTCATGGATCTCTCCAAGGAGTACCAGCGGCGCCTCATCGGCGGCGCGCGCGTGGCGTACGCGGGCGTCGAGGGCGCCTTCGCCGGGATCGCCGCGCGGCGCGCCTTCCCGTACGCCCGCGCTTTGGGCTTCGCGGATTTCGCCGCCGCCTACCGCGCCGTGGAGGCGGGGGAGTGCGAGCGCGCCGTGCTGCCCATTGAGAACAGCTGCGCGGGCCCGGTGGACCAGGTGATGGGCCTCATGTTCGAGGGAAGTCTGCGCGTCACAGGGATCTGCGTACTGCCCGTGGTCCAGAACCTCCTGGCCCTGCCCGGCGCGGCTCTGAGCGGGATCCGCACCGTGTACAGCCATCCCCTCGCCTTGCGCCAGTGCGAGGGCTTCCTTTGGCGCAACGCGCTGCAGGCGGTCCCGGAGGGGAACACCGCCGTGGCGGCGCGGCGCGTCGCCGAAATGGGAGATATGTCCGCCGCGGCCATCGCCTCCGAGGAGACGGCCGCGCTCTACGGCCTGAACATCCTCGCGCGCGGCGTCAACGACAGCGCCGCCAACGCCACGCGCTTCGCCGTCTTTTCCCGTGAGGACAGCCCCGCCTCCGAGGGCGGCCGCTGCGTCCTTCTGTTCGCCGTGCGGGACGAGGCGGGGGCGCTGGCCCGCGCCATTAACATCATCAGCGGACACGGCTTCAATTTGAAGATCCTGCGCGGCCGGCCCGACCCGGACTGCGCCGGGCGCTGCGTCTTTTACGCGGAGGCTGAGGGCGGCGCGCGGGATGAAGAGATGCTCGAGGAACTGTCCGCCCAATGCGAGCGACTTCGGGCCGTCGGGCGCGGCGTGCGCGAACTGGAGCTGTGAGCGCAGGCGAATCGTGACGATAGAGGAGTACGCATGAAGAACACCTTTGGGAACAGCCTGACGGTCACTCTCTTTGGCGAGAGCCACGGCCCCGCCGTCGGCGCGGTGCTGGACGGGCTCGCGCCAGGGCTTCCGGTGGACGAGGAATTCATCGCCGCCCAGCTGCGCCTGCGCCGCCCGTCCGGAGGGACCGGCACCGCGCGGCGCGAAGCGGACCGCTTCGCCATCCTCTCCGGCGTTTTCGAGGGGCGGACAACGGGCACGCCGCTGGCGATCACCATCCCCAACGAGGATGTCCGATCCGGGGATTACCGGCGGGGCCTCGCGCGCCCTGGCCACGCGGACTGTGCCGCCATGGCGAAATACCATGGCTTTGCGGATTACCGCGGCGGCGGGCATTTCAGCGGGCGCCTCACCGCGGCGCTGGTCGCCGCCGGGGCGATCGTCCTCCAGGCGCTGCGGGAGAGAGGGATCCTCATCGGCACCCACGTGCTGCGCTGCGCGGGCGTCGCCGACCGGCCGCTCTCCCAGGGCGGAGACGCGCTCCGGGAGGAACTGGGCCGCCTGAACGGCGCGCCCTACGCCGTCTTGGACGAGGCCGCGGGCGAGCGGATGCGCCGCGCCATCGAACAAGCCGCCGCGGAGGGCGACAGCGTTGGCGGCATATTGGAAAGCGCCGTCGCGGGCCTCCCCGCGGGATTGGGCGAGCCCTGGTTCGATACGGTCGAAGGAGTGCTCAGCCACGCGCTGTTTTCCATCCCCGCCGTCAAGGGCGTGGAGTTCGGCGCGGGCTTCGCCATGGCCGACCGGCGCGGCAGCGAATGCAACGACCCCATGCGCGTGGAGGAGGGGCGAGTCGTCACATTGACCAATCACAACGGCGGCGTGAACGGCGGCGTCACCAACGGCATGCCCGTGGTGTTCCGCTGCGTGGTCAAGCCCACGCCTTCCATCTTCAAGCCCCAGGAGACGGTCGACCTCGCCCGCATGGAGAACGCTTCGCTCTCCCTGGAAGGCCGGCACGACCCGGCCATCCTCCATCGCGCCCGCGTGGTGGTGGACAGCGTGGCCGCCCTCGCCCTGGCGGATTTGCTCGCCCTGCGCTATGGGACCGATTGGCTCCGCGAGGGAGGGAAGGCCTGATGGAATTCGGCCTGATCGGCCGCGCGGAGGGATATCCCCTGCGAGCGGCCATCCACGCCCGCGTCGCCCGCACGAACGGCGCGCCCTATCAATACGGGCTTATGGAACTCCCTCCGGAGGAACTCGGGCCCTTTCTCGTGCGGAGGGAATTTCGCGGTGTGAATGTGGCCGGGCCCTGCGAGCGGGCCGCCTTGTCCTTTCTGGACGAGATCGATCCGCAAGCCGCGGCCGCCGGGGCGGTGAACGCCATCGTCAACCGGGACGGGAGGCTTTGCGGCTATAACACCGAGCTCGTCGGCGCGCGCGCGCTCTGCGAGCGCATGGGCCTGGAGATGGCGGGAAAGACCGTGCTCGTGCTGGGCTCGGGCGGGGGCGCCCGCGCGGCCATGGCTGCCGCGGCGTCGCTCGGAGCGGCGCGGGTCGCGTCCGCGGGCTGCGACGAGGCCCGGGAGCGGTTCGGGGACGCGGAGTTCCTCATCCACACCCTGCCCGACGCGGCGTTGGATCTCTCCGCCTTTTCCCGCCTGGAGGGCGTCGTGGACACGGCCTGCGAGCCCCTATCGGGGGATCTTGTCTTGGCCGCGCGCGAACGGGGCGTACGGGCGGAGGGCGGGCTCTACCTGCGGGCCGTCGATGCGCTGGAATCGGCGCGACTCTTTCTGGGCCTGCCCTGGAGCGAAGCGCGGGCGCGCGGCCTCTGGCGGGATCTTGTGCGCGAGCGGGAGAACCTCGTGCTCATCGGCATGCCCGGCAGCGGCAAGAGCAGCGTCGGGCGGGAGCTGGCCGCGTATCTGGGCCGGGAATTCATCGACCTGGACGATCGGGTCGCGGAGCGGGAGGGCCGGTCCATCCCGGAGATCTTCGACCGGATGGGCGAGAGTTGTTTTCGCGATCTGGAGACCGCGTGCGTGCGCGAGACCGCGGGAAGACACGGCCTGGTGATCGCGACGGGCGGAGGCTGCGTCCTGCGCGGGGAGAACGTACGCCTGCTCAAGCGGAACGGCGTCCTCATCTTCCTGGACCGCGCGCCGAGCCAGCTCGTCCCCACGGACGACCGCCCCCTCGCCAACACGCCCGAGCGTATCGAGCGCCTCTACCGTGAACGGCATCCCCTCTACGCCGCCGCGGCGGATCTCACCATCGATTACTACGCGCCCGCCGAGCTGCCCCGGCCCCTGGCCCGCGTGGCGGAGGTCATTGGCGATATCCTGCGCTCCCGGTACGGCGGAGCGGATCGATAAGGAGGCAAGACCATGAGGATACCCGCCGCAGTTCCTATGGCCGCTTTGCTTCGTATTTGGGAGGAGCGCGCATGATCGCCCGCATCCGCCCCTCCCGCGCCGTCGGGACCGTTGCCGCGCCGTTTTCCAAGAGCGACGGTCACCGAAAGCTCATCTGCGCCGCCTTCGCCGGGGGAGAGAGCATCGTGCGCGGAGTCGAGCCTTCGCAGGATATCCTCGCTACCGTGGATTGCCTGCGCGCCCTGGGGGCCGGCGTCGTCCTCGAGGGGGACGACGCGCGCGTCACGCCGTGCGATCCATTCGCGGGCGGCAAGGAGATCCTCCTGCCCTGCCGCGAGAGCGGTTCCACCCTGCGCTTCCTCGTTCCCGCGGCGCTGCTCGGGGGCAGGAAGGCCGTCTTCACCGGGGAGGAGGCCCTCTTCCGGCGGCCTCTGTGGGTCTACGAGCGCATGTTTCGAGAACGCGGCCTCGTCTTCGAGCGAGACGGCGCGCGCCTGACCGTCCAGGGGAAGCTGACGCCGGGCGCGTACGCCCTGCCGGGCGACGTCTCCAGCCAGTTCACGAGCGGGCTGCTCTTCAGCCTGCCGCTCCTCAGGGGGGAGAGCCGCGTCGAACTGGAACCGCCCGTAGAGAGCCTGCCCTACATCCGCATGACCATGGCCTGTCTGCGCGCCTTTGGCGTGGAGACCGCCTTCGACGGTGAACAGACCATCCGCGTGCCGGGCGGCCAGCGGTATCGCGCCGGGGAGCATTCCGTGGAGGGGGACTGGTCCAACGCCGCCTTCCTGGAGGCTTTGAACTGCCTGGGGGGCCGGATCCAGG
>CACZOT010000282.1 GCA_902782795.1 uncultured Eubacteriales bacterium
ACGGCAAAGCCGCCGCGCCTCCTCTTTGGGGAGACGCGGCGGCCTTCTCGTTCAGGCGTTATACGTTCGGGTACGTCGCCTGGGCGCTCACCCCGCCGACACCGCTCAGTTCTTCCGTGAGGGCGCGGATTGTTTCCTCGGGGGCGTCCAGGGCGATGCAGATGATGTTCAGCCCGCGCGCCCGGTACGGGATGCCCATGCGGCCGATGATGTATTCCCCATAGGCGTGCAGGAGCGCGTTGAGCGCGTTCACAGCTTCCTTGTCCTCCACGATGATGCTGACCACGGCGACTTTCGTATCCATTTCCAGTTCCTCCCTGTCCTTTGTGTTTCCATGCCCAGTCTACCATACGCCGCGCAAAATCGCAAGCGACCCCCGGGCGGAAAGCCGTCCGGGGGCGTTGTCTTTGCCCGCGCCTCAGCCGCGCTGGCCGGACATCGAGCGCTCCTGCGCCTCGATCATCCTCTTGACCATGTTGCCGCCGATAGAGCCGGCGTCCTTGGAGGTGATATCGCCGTTATAGCCCTGCTTGAGGTTGATGCCCAGGGAAGAAGCGATCTCGTGCTTCATGTTGTAGAGCGCCTGACGCGCCTCGGGGACGTTGATGCGGCTGGAATTGTTGTTATTGGAAGCCATGGTTCATTCCTCCTGATCGTTCTTGGTCGGTCGCTGCTTACCAGCTGGCGCGCCCGTTCTGCCCGGAAGCGGCCTGCTTCTCATAATCCTCGATCATCTTGCGGACCATATACCCGCCGACGTAGCCGTTCTCGCGGGAGGTCAGGTCGCCGTTGTAGCCCTGCTTGAGGTTGATGCCCAGCTCGCGAGCGACTTCGAACTTCATGTTGTCCAGCGCGTCGCGGCTTTCCGGGATGTTGGTGGTGGATTTGCTTGCCATCGTGCGTTCACCTCCGTTCCGTCCATTCGCGCGGCCCTCGCCGTGCGGACCGCGCGAACATGCGTCGCGTTCGGTCTGGCGGTAGTGTGGACGCCTGAAGCGAAAAATACGCTGGCAATCCTTTTCGCGATTGCCAGCGCTTGTCATGGAAGAAACTTCGGTCGGTCTTTTATTCGGCGAAGGTGAGCGTGACCGCCACCGTCCCGCCGTCCTCCGGAAAGGCGATCTCCATCGCTTCGTCAAAATATAGACCGGACGGGACTTTTACCACTTCCACATGGAACGCGCCGGGAATCGCTGAGAAACCGACCGTTCCCTCTTCATCGGAAACGAGCTCGATGACACCCGCTTCCAGAACCACCCGAACAGCCACGTCGGCGACAGGATCTCCGTTCTCATTTCGGAAGAACAAACCATAGTCTTTTTCGGCGGATACCAGCGCGTCCGCGTAGGTCCAGGTCACGTCCGGCAGCGGCTGATGGTTCTCGTCCACGATCGCGAGCCGCAGGAACTGCTCGAGGGATTCCTCGGAATCGAAGAACATCACCCCGGTCACGCCTGTCTGGAAATCGCCGTGGAACGGATAGGCGACCGTGGCGCCGTAGAGATGCCCCTGGCCGTCCATGTCCATAAACGCGGCGTCGAAGAGGAAGCCGGACGCGTCCGTGGCGCACTCGCTCGGGTGGAAGATCTCCCGCGCACTCGCGGTGTAGACGAGCGCTCCGTCCGGATCGCAGCCGTCGCCAAGGAGGAGCCGCATGCCGGTGTCACCGTCCGGGAGAATGTAGTAGGAATCGAAGCCCCACTCGCTCTCCAGGGTGCCGGAAGGATCGTCGATCACGACCTCGCGCGCCTGGGTTCCCACTGCCTCGATGGCGCAGACGGCACCCTCCAAGGCCGCGGGCCAGGCTGGCAGCTCGGCGATAGCCGTATCTGCCTCCGCGCCGGAAAGGAGCCGCACGGCGTCCAGGCTGGCGCAATCGTCGCCGTCGCGTCCGGAAAAGCCCTTTTCAAAGGCAAAGGCGATTCTGTATTCGCCGTCCTCGGGGAAACGGTAGGCGTAGGTCGACCAATCACATTCACCGCTAAAGACTTTAGTCGGTTTATCGTTTACGGAGAAGACGAAGTAATCGTCCAGGTATTCCGAGGAGACGCGGTAATCGAAGGCGAGCACATCCCCGGCCTTCGCGGAGACCGTGCCGCGCAGCCAGGATGTGGTCTCGTCCACAAAGGTGTTCGACGAGATGGCAAAGACGCGACCGGAGTCTGTTCTGATCAGCCAGGGCCATTCGTTCGAGAAGAGTTCCTCGTAGCGAACACTCGTTCCCCGCTCGTTGAGCACCGCCGCCATATCCTCCACTGGGGGCATGGTCTCGCTGGGGCGCGGCGCGAACACATCAAAACCGACCAAAGACTGTTCATATTCTTCCGCCGCGTAGATCGCGAATATGGCGCGGAACGCATCAGCCGAGGGCTGCGCTCCGGCTTCCGAGAAGACGCACACGCCGTTTCGATCAATAACGACCGAAGTCGGAAATCCCGTGACGCCAAACGCGGCGCTCAATCCCAGCGTATCGACCGCCATGGGGAAGGTGAACCCATTGGCGTCCCGGTACTCCCTCGCGGCCTCAGCGCTGTCGTAAGGGGTGAGCGCCAGAACGGCCACGTCGTTCCCCCGCTCCTCCCAGGCCTCCTGCAGGAATGGGAACTCGTAATCGCACCAGGGGCAATCGATGAACCAAAAGTTCAGGAGCACCATGCGCTTTTCCGCCAGAAGGCCGCTGAGGCTGACCTCCTCCCCGTCGATGGTGGCGAGGGTAAAATCGGCGATCTCGTCGCCGAGCTCGTAAAACGCCGCGCGCGCCGGGGCGACAGGCAAGGCCAGCAGCAACAGAGCGAGGGCCGCCGCGATCCATTTCTTCATATCCATTCCTCCCCTTCTGGCGGTATTATCGCATATCCCGGCGCACAATGCAAACCGGAACGCCAAAAACCGACCGGATTCCTGAGAAATGTCCGCGCAAATACTGTTAAACTCTTTGGAAAACGAGAAAAGTTCCGCCCCTTCGCGCGGAGTTTTCTTGACTTGAGAAAAGCGTGATATTATAATTGTACTGTATGCGCAGCATGCCGTAATCCGCTCGCCGGAGTGCGGCGCGCAGGAGGTATCCTATTTTTAAAGGAGGTCCTTTGTTTGAGCATCAAACTGACCTGCGACGGTAACACCGCGGTAAGCCACGTTGCCTACGCCTTCAGCGACGTAGCGGCGATCTACCCGATCACTCCGTCCTCCCCGATGGCCGAGGTCGCCGACGAATGGTCCGCCAACGGCCGCAAGAACCTGTTCGGCCAGGAAGTCCGCATCGCCGAGATGCAGTCCGAGGCCGGCGCGGCCGGCGCCGTGCACGGCTCCCTCGCCGCGGGCGCCCTCACCACCACCTACACCGCTTCCCAGGGTCTTCTGCTGATGATCCCGAACATGTACAAGATCTCCGGCGAGCTCATGCCGGCCGTCTTCCATGTTTCCGCCCGCGCGCTGGCCTACCACGCGCTGTCCATCTTCGGCGATCACAGCGACGTGATGAGCTGCCGCCAGACCGGTTTCGCGATGCTGGCCTCCAACTCCGTCCAGGAAGCCCACGACATGGCCCTTGTGGCGCATATGTCCACGCTCAAGGCCTCCGTGCCGTTCCTGCACTTCTTCGACGGTTTCCGCACCAGCCATGAGAGCCAGAAGATAGACGGCATCGACTACGACGAGATGGCCACCCTGGTGGACTGGGACGCCATCAAGGCCTTCCGCGAGCGCGGCATGAA
>CACZOT010000283.1 GCA_902782795.1 uncultured Eubacteriales bacterium
AACGTGATCTGCTTCAAGGGGTGCAGGGGCAGGCCGCCCTTGGGCGGCGCCCCTGCCTCGCGTTCCCCGGAGTTGTTATTTCTTGCGGCTGATCTCGTTGATATGATGGAAATCCAGTTTGTTCTCCCGGCTGTGGATGAGCCTGCGGATGTTCTCCCTGTGGCAGAACAGCAGCATCGCCGAGAGAATCAGCCCACAGACCATATTGAACGGCTTGCCCCTGAGCAAGATCACGCTCAGCACGGCGTTGAGAAGTCCCGCCGCGATCGAGGCGATGGACATGATCTTCGTCGCGGCGACGATGGCGAGATTCAGGACCAGCACGCTCAGCGCGATCACAGGCGTATTGAACAAAAGCACACCGAAGGACGACGCGACGCCCTTCCCGCCTTTAAAGCTGTAAAACACGGGCCAGTTATGCCCCGCGACGCAGGCCACGCCCGCGAGGTACGAGCCCTTCTCCCCCAGCATCAGCGAGCCCAGCCAGCAGGCGAGGACCGCCTTGAGGATATCCCCCGCGAAGGTGAGCAGACTCGGAGCCCAGCCGAACGTGCGCAGCATGTTGGTGGTGCCGGGGTTACCGCTGCCCTTGGTGCGGATATCGATGTGCGCGACGGCCTTGCTCACCACGATCCCCGTGGAGAAGCACCCCAGCAGATACCCCGCCGCGACGCAGCCGATCACTTTCAGCCATGTCATGGCTGATCGCCTCCTTTCAGGCGTCTTCCTCGCGCTTTTTCTCCTTGAGCTCGAAGCGGATGGGCGTCCCCTCGAAGCCGAACGCCTTGCGCAGCTGGTTTTCTAGGTAGCGCTCGTAGGAATAATGCATGAGCTTCTCGTCGTTGATGAAGAACGAGAAAGTCGGCGGCTTGGTGCCGCTCTGGGTGGCGTAATAGATCTTCAGGCGGCGGCCGGACATGCTCGGCGCCTGGAAGGCAGCCTGGGCGTCGGCGAGCACGTCGTTGAGAAGGCCGGTGGTGACGCGGCGGGTGGACTGCTCGTAGACGGCGCGCACGGCCTCCATCACCCTTCCGACGCGCTGGCTGGTGAGCGCGGAGATGACGAGGATCGGCGCATAAGGCATGAATTTCAGCCCCTCGCGCACGGTTTTTTCCATCTTTTCGAGCGTACCGGTCTCCTTGTCGATGGCGTCCCATTTGTTGACGACGATGACGGCCGCCTTGCCCTGCTCGTCGATATACCCGGCGATCTTGGTGTCCTGCTCGGTGACGCCTTCGGCGGCGTCCACGAGGAGCACCGCGACGTCGCAGCGGTCGATGGCCGCCAGCGAGCGCACCACGGAGAAGCGCTCCAGGCTCTGGTATTCGATGGCGCGCTTCCTGCGGATGCCCGCCGTATCGATGATGACGAAGTCCTCGCCGTTATCGGTAAAGCGCGTGTCGATGGCGTCGCGCGTGGTGCCGGCGATATCCGAGACCATGACCCTCTCCTGCCCGAGGATGCGGTTCACCAGCGAGGATTTGCCCACGTTGGGCTTGCCGACCACGGCGATCTCCACAGGTTTGTCCGCGCCGTCCTCTTCCTCGATCTCATGCGGGAAGCGCTCGCAGATCATGTCCAGGAGATCTCCGAAATTGAGCATGTTGATGCTGGAGACCCCGATGGGGTCGCCGATGCCCAGGGCGTAGAAATCATAGATCTCGTCCATCATGCCGGGATGGTCGATCTTGTTCACCACGAGGATGACGGGCTTGCCGCTGCGGCGCAGCATGTCCGCGACGTTCTCGTCGTCCGCCGTCAGGCCCTGGCGGCCGTCGGTGAAAAAGAGGATGACGTCGCACGTCTCGATGGCGATCTCCGCCTGGTAGCGCATCTGGCGCAGAAGCGGATCGGTGCTGTTGGGGTCGATGCCGCCCGTGTCGATGAGGGTGAAGGCGTGGTTCTGCCATTCGCAATCGGCGTATACGCGGTCGCGCGTCACGCCGGGCGTATCCTCCACGATGGCGATGCGTCGACCCGCGATCTTGTTGAAAAACGTGCTCTTACCAACGTTCGGCCTGCCGACGATGGCCACAAGGGGTTTTGCCATATCGTTCCTCCGCCGCCGGATCTGGCCCGGCGTTCTCAACGCAATAAATTTCCGACCGAAGTTTGTTATACTGACGTCGGAAACTTCGGTCTGTTTTTATTAAACTTTGGTCTGTTTTCGCAGCTGCATCTGAGCGTCGAACAGCCCTTCCCCGCCCCGGCGCACAACGATCACGGGAACGCCCAGCTCGCGGGAGAGATCGTCCACGGTCATGTCGTCCAAGAGCAGCTCCTCTCCTTCGCGCAGCATGCACTCTGTGACCAGCAGCGCGTCCATCCGCAGGCCGCGCAGGCCGTTTTCCTCGTGTAGGAGATCTCGCCCCGTGAGGAGCCCGGCCACGTTCACGCTGTCGCCAAAGAAGAAATTCGTGCAGGGGTGCACGCGCACGTCCACGCCGGGAACGGGCCGCTTGGCCAGCAGGTCCCGCAAAAAGGGGCCCGCCGCTGTGCCCGTTGCCGCGACCGCCATCAGCGGTCGGCCAGCCGGCCCATCGCCCAGCTCGCCCCGCTCCTTCGCGAGATCGAAAGCCGCGGCGTATTCCTCCTCGAGGAGGCGCAGCATGCCCACGCCGTTCTCGATCTGCTCGTAGCCCTCATATTCCTCTTCGGTAGGGATGGGCTCTCCGGCCAGGAGGTAGAACTCGTCCGCCGGGTGCACGAAGGCCGTGCCGAAATACTTGCGGCAGATGGCCCGCCAGCGCCTGCACGTATCCAGGACAGCGCGCGCCTCGTCCCGAGTGAAGTTGCGCAGGGGGTATTCCCCCTCGCGGTGCCAGGTGATCCCGGCCGGGACCACCGCCATGGAGAGCGCGGCGGGCTGCAGCGCGGCGAGATCGTGGATGGTCTTTTCCAGCATTTCGCCGTCGTTGATGCCCGGACAGACGACCGCCTGCGTGTGGAAGAAAATCCCTCCAGACTTCAGTCGGTTCAGCTGTTCCAGGATGCGGCCTGCGCGTGGATTGCCCATGAGCTTCTCGCGCAGACCGGAGTCGGTTACATGGACGGAGATATACAGCGGCGAAGCGTGCCTGGCGATGATGCGCTCCAATTCCCTTTCGCCCACGTTGGTGAGGGTGATGTAGCTGCCGGTCATCAGCGAGAGGCGCCAATCGTCGTCGCGGCTGTGGAGCGTATCGCGCACGCCGCGCGGGTTCTGTTCCTCGAAGCAGAAGAGGCAGCGATTGGCGCAGGAGCGCTCGCGGCTCATGAGGGGCCGGTCGAAGGTCAGGCCGAGGGGCTCGTATTCGTCCTTTTCGAACTCATACTCCATCTCCTCGCCGCCGCGCAGCACGCGCAGGACGATCTCCTCCTCCGCGCAGAACGCCTGGTAGTCGATGAGGTCGGCCACGTCCCGCCCGTTGATGGAGACGAGCTCGTCCCCGGGCCGGATGCCCAGCTCCTCGGCGATGGACCCCTCGTCCACCCCGGCGATGCAATGCCGCATTGGCCCGTCCTCCCGACTGTGCCCCAATTCTTCCTAACATATATTATGCCCCGAAATACGCGTTTCGTCAACCGCCGCTGTGTTAGCATTGTGTCGGAACACGCAAAAAAAGAGGCCGCTCCGTGTCCCCGGAACGACCGCAAGAGGTCAAAAGAGGCTGAGCTGCTCCGGCTCGGCGGCCTCGAGCCGAAGGCGCGGCAGCGGAGCGGCGAGGGCTTCATCCCAGACGTTCTCATCGCCCCGCAGCCATTTCTCGCGCAGACCTTCGCCGATAAAGAGCGGCATGCGGTCGTGCAGCGGGGAGACCTGCTCGTCCGCCGGGCGCGTGAGGATCACCAGGCGCACTCCTTCCACCGTCGGCACGCCGATCGCGCCCATGTACAGCAGGCCGCTCTCCGCGCCGCGCACGAAGTATTTCGCGCCCTTCGCGCCGCCGGGCAGGCGCTTCCATTCGTAAAACCCGTCCAGTGGGACCAGGAGCCTTCGCGAGCGCGCGCTCTGGCGGAACATGATCTTCTCCCGGGCGGTCTCCGCGCGGGCGTTGATGACCAGGCTCGTGTGCGTGCGCGCTCCCCAGCGCATGGCTCTGGCGCGCACGGCGCCTTCCCAGGCGAGGCTGGGCACGTCTGAGCCAGGGGTGATCTCCCCCGTCCTGACGCTCATGCCGCGCCGGTTGATCTCCTCAATGATCTCCCGGACGCGGCCGTCCGCCCCCGGGTCGATGTGATATCTCCCGCACATGGTTGCATGCGCCTCCATTTCGTCGATTATAGTGCGCCGCGCGTGCCGCTGTCAAGCGGGGCAAAAAGGCGGAGCCGCCATGGGCGGCTCCGCGTGGGTTCGCGGTGGGGGCGGTTCAAAGCAGCATTCGTTCGCGGTCGGTGAACACGGGGTCGATGCGCGGCGGCACCTCGCCCGGCTTTTTCCCATCGCAGGCCTCAATGGTGAAGGCGGAGACCTCGTAGGCGTTGCGGGTGATGTACTCTCCGCTTTCCTGGAGCTTCTGGTATTCGCGGGACTGGAGCCTGCCCGTGACGGCGAGGCGGTCCCCCACCGAGAAGCGCGCCGCGTACTGGGCGTTGCGTCCCCAAGCGATGCAGGGGATGTAGTCGGACTTGCCGAACGCCCGCGACACGGCCAGCATCATATCGCAGATCTCGCGGCCAAAGGGCGTGGACCGGTACACGGGCGGCTTGCAGATCGCCCCCACCAGCTCCACACGGTTGAGCGTGTCGCTCTCGGCAGCCGGGCCGACGCGCTGCGCGAACAGCGTAACCATCAGCCTGCCCGCCCCTTCG
>CACZOT010000284.1 GCA_902782795.1 uncultured Eubacteriales bacterium
GCGCCGCACCGTCGTTTCGAAGAGGCGCGGGTCGCGACCCTGCCGGGAGATGGCCTCCGCCTGGCCGTAATCGGTGCGCAACGTGCGCGGCCATTCCGGCCAGGGATTGTTCTTCGAGCGGCTGACGGGCGGAGCAGGCATCATCTCCAGCTGGACGACGGACTCGCAGCCCTGCCGGAGCGCCGTGCCTACGCAATCGTTGCCTGTGTCCCCGCCGCCCACGACGACGACCCTCTTTCCCCTGGCGGTGACAGAAGGTTCGCCACCGTTCAGCACCGCCCGCGTCGCGGCCGTGAGGTAATCGACGGCGAAGCAGACGCCCTCGGCGCTATCGTTCTCCGCGTTCAAGGGCCGGGGCCTGCGCGCGCCGCCGCATAGGAGGACCGCGTCGAATTCTTGGGAAAGCTCCGGTGAAGCGTCTGTATTGAGATAGAAGGCGACGCCCTCGGCTTCCATCAGCCGGACACGGCGGTCGACGAAGGCTTTGGGCAGCTTCATGTTGGGAATGCCGTACATCAGAAGACCGCCCGCGCGGTCGGCGCGCTCGACCACTGTGACGCTGTGCCCCAACTGGTTAAGCAGATCCGCCGCAGCCAGGCCGGAGGGACCGCTGCCCACCACGGCCACGCGCTTCCCTGTGCGCGCGCGAGGGATCCGCGGTTGGATCCATCCCTTTGCGAAGCCTGTTTCAACCAGATACAGCTCGTTGTCCCGATTGGTTGTGGCCTCTTCCTCCAGATTACAGGCCTTCTCGCACAGCGCCGGGCAAACGCGCCCCGTGAACTCCGGGAACGGGGCGGTGCGCAGGAGCCGCTCCAGCGCTTCGCGCTCCCGGCCCTGCCAGAGCAGATCGTTCCACTCGGGAATCAGGTTGTGCAAGGGACAGCCGAAATTGGACTGGCAGAAGGGCACGCCGCAGTTCATGCAGCGGGAGGATTGCGCCCGCCGCTCTTGCACGGGCAGGGAGAAATGCATCTCGTCAAAGTCGCCGAGGCGCGCTTCTTCTTCGCGCCAGGGGTTTTCCGCCCGGGCGATTTCCAGAAATCCGGTGGGATTTCCCATGGGTCAGGCCTCCTTTCGGCGCAAATACTCGAGATATTCATCCGACAGCACGGCTTTGAAGCGCGGCAGCCAATCGCAGAAGGAGGCGAGGATTTCCCGGGCCTTGGCGGAACCGGTGCGCCGCTCGTGCTCCTCCAGAAGAGCGCGCAGCTCTGCAGCCTGCGTCGGCGGCACTGCGTACGCGTGCACGCCGGTGTTGATTCGCTTCTCCAATGAGCCGTCCTCGTCCAGCACCCAGGCGACGCCCCCGGACATGCCCGCACCGAAGTTGTCGCCCACTGGCCCAAGGACCACAACGCGACCGCCGGTCATGTACTCGCAGCCATGGTCGCCTATGCCTTCCACGACGGCCTGAGCTCCGCTGTTGCGCACGGCGAAACGCTCGCCAGCCCGGCCGGCGATGAAGGCGGAACCGCTTGTCGCTCCGAAAAGCGCTACGTTTCCGATCAGCGTATCGGCCGGATCCCAGAGGGAGTCCACAGGAGGGCATACGGCCAGAGTCCCGCCGGACAAGCCCTTGCCGAGGGTATCGTTGGCCACGCCGTAGAGCGTCAGGCTCTGCCCCTTGGGCAGGAACGCCCCAAAGGACTGCCCGCCGCAGCCCTGCGCCTGGATGCGCCTCTCTCCCTTGAGCAGCGTTCCAAAGGCGCGGTCGGTCGTGGTGAGGCGGACATGATCCTGGGTTAGCCTCGCGTCTGCGCGTTCGTGCAGGTGGAAATCGTGCCGGGCTTCCGGACGCATATGGACGTTGCGCGAGAAGCCGATCAGGGCGGAAAGGTCTAACGGGGCGTCGTTCTTCATCCGCAACAGATCGCTGCGCCCGACGAGCTCGTCCACGGTGCGTGCACCGAGCCGCGCCATGATCTCCCGCAGCTGCGAAGCGATGAAGCGCATGAACCGCTCCACGTATTCCGGCTTCCCGGCAAAGTGCTTGCGCAGCTCGGGATTCTGAGTGGCGATGCCAAAGGGGCAGGTGCCCAGGTTGCATACGCGCATCATGCGGCAGCCCATGACGATGAGCGGCGCGGTGGCGAAGCCGAACTCCTCCGCGCCGAGCAGTATGGCGACGGCCACATCGTGTCCGGTCATCAGCTTGCCGTCGGTTTCCAGCGTCACGTTTTCGCGCAGACGGTTGCGGCAGAGCACCTGATGCGCCTCCGCCAGGCCGATCTCCCAGGGCAGTCCGGCGTGATGCACGCTGGACAGGGGAGCCGCGCCCGTGCCGCCCTCGCCTCCCGAGATGAGGATGCCGCCTGCGCCAGCCTTGGCCACGCCGCTGGCGATGGTGCCAACACCTGTGGAGGAGACCAGCTTGACGGTGATTTTCGCTTCCTCGTTCGCGCATTGGAGGTCGTAAATAAGCTCGGCCAGATCTTCGATCGAATAGATATCGTGGTGCGGCGGCGGAGAAATCAGGGAAATGCCCGGCGTGGAGCAGCGGGTCCTGGCCACGCTTTCCGTGACTTTCGCTCCTGGCAGATGGCCGCCCTCGCCGGGCTTGGCACCTTGGACCATCTTGATCTGTATCTCCTTGGCGGAAAGCAGATATTCCCGGGTGACGCCGAAGCGTCCGGAGGCCACCTGCTTGATCGCGGAATTGCGCTCGGTGCCGAAACGCTCAGGCAGCTCGCCGCCTTCGCCGCAGTTGGACCGGCCGCCCAGGCGGTTCATGGCCGTCGCCATGCATTCGTGGGCTTCCTGGGAAATCGAGCCGTAGGACATCGCGCCCGTGCGGAACCGCCGAACGATCGCTTCGACCGGCTCCACCTCCTCCAGAAGCACGGCGCGGCAGAGGTCATAGCGGAAATCCAGCATGGAGCGGATGGTGCGCGGGCCGTCCTGCTCGACAAGCGAGGTGTATTCGTCGAATTTCGCGCGGTCGCCTGTCCACACCGCCTGCTGCAGCAGGTGGATGACCTCTGGGCTGTAGAGATGCTCCTCCGCTTCAGGACCGGTGCGCAGACGATGCCTTCCAACGCTGGGCAGGCCTCCGCGCGTGGGGACCAGGAATGCCTGATCGTGATGATAACGGCTGCAGGCTTCGATTTCGGACAGCCCAGCGCCGCCGAGAACGCAGGGCGTGTTGGTGAAATACCGCTCGACAAACTGCCCGTCCAGCCCTACCGCCTCAAAAAGCTGAGCGCTTTGGTAGGCCTGTAGTGTGGAAACGCCCATCTTGGAGGCGATCTTCAGCACACCCGCCGTCAGGGCGCGGTCGTACGTTTCGACCCCGTTCTCCCCAAAGCGCTCCCGGATGACGTCGTGTGCCAGGTAGGGGTTCACCGCCCGCGCACCGTAGGCGATCAGCATCGCCATATGGTGGGTGTCGCGGAGTTCGCCGCTCTCCAGGATCACGGAGACCTTTGTGCGCTTTTTGATGTGGATCAGATGTTGCTCCAAAGCCGAGACGGCCAAGAGAGAGGGGATCGCCAAGTGATCCGCGTCCAGGCCTCGGTCGGAGAGGATGAGGATATTCGCGTCTTCCCGGCAGAAGGCGTCACATGCGGAGAAGAACTCCCGCATGGCCTGAGACAGGTTGCCGCGGACAGGATACAGAAGCGACGCCTTCCGCACCTGAAAGGCCGGGTGGGAGATGCCCTCGACGCGCCGGAGCTCCTCCGCGGTCAGCACCGGAGAAGGCAGCTCCAGCACCGCACAGTTTTCCTCGCCGTGGCCCAGCAGGTTCCCGTCGTCGCCGATATAGACGGAGCAATCGGTCTTGCAGGCCTCTCGCAGGGCGTCGATGGGCGGGTTGGTCACCTGGGCGAAGCGCTGCTTGAAATAATCGAACAGCGCGGGATGCGCCTTAGACAGCGCCGCCATCGGCTCGTCCGCGCCCATGGATACGATGGGCTCCGCACCGTTAGCCGCCATCGTCAGAAGGACATCCACATCCTCGTAGGCGTAGCCAAAGGCGCGGCAGAGCGTCTCGATGTTTGCGGGAGGCTCCGGTGCTTTCGCCGCGGGCAGATCCTCCAGCCGGACGATCTCTTTGATCCATTCCGAATAGGGATGCCGCGCCGCGAAGCGCTCCTTCAGCGCGTCGCCCTCCAGAAGCTCTCCGCTGCTCAGATCGGCCAGGAGGACGTCGCCGCCCCTGAGCTTCCAACGACGGCGGATATGGGCGTTTTCCTCAAACAATACGCCCGCCTCCGAAGCGAGGATCAGCCGCCGGTCGTCCGTTAAGGCGCAGCGCAGTGGGCGCAGGCCGTTGCGGTCTAGCGAAGCGCATACGCTCTCGCCGTCGGAGTAGAGGATGGCCGCGGGACCGTCCCAGGGCTCCATCACGGCGGAGTAGTAGCGGTACAGATCGCGCCAGGGCTTATGTTCCTTCTCGCCCTGCCAGGGCTCCGGCAGAAGGACCATCGCCGCCAGAGGAAGGGGGAAACCGTTCATGGCGAGGAATTCCAGGGTGTTGTCCAGCATCTGGGAATCGCTGCCGTCCGGCTCCACCACGGGGAGGACGCGCTTCATCGACTCTTCCATGACGGGGGAGCGCATGGTTTCTTCCCTAGCCTTCATGCGGTCGTGATTGCCGCGGATGGTGTTGATCTCGCCGTTGTGCAGAAGGAAGCGCTGCGGGTGCGCCTTGGACCAGCTGGGGAAAGTGTTGGTGGAAAAGCGGGAGTGCACGAGGGCCATGGACGACAGGTAGCGCACGTCCTGCAGATCATCGTAGAACGAACGCAGCTGGCTGACCAGCATCATGCCCTTATAGACAATGGTGCGGCTGGACAGAGAGCAGACGTACGTGTCCGTATCCTGTTTTTCAAAGACGCGGCGGAGCACGTAGAGCTTGCGGTCGAAGTCCAAACCCGGTTGAACGGAAGAAGGCCGCTTCACAAAGCATTGGCGGATGCGGGGCATTGTCCGGCGCGCGCCCGCGCCCAGCTGTGCCGGATGACAGGGCACATCGCGCCAGCCCAGCACCGGGAGACCCTCCGAGGCGGCGAGTTGATCGAAGATCCGGCAGATATCGGCCGCGCCGACCTCGTCCTCCGGCAAAAAGAACATCCCGACGCCATAGTTGCCGGGCTTGCCGAGCGGTATGCCTTCTTCTTGCGCCCAGGCGGCGAAGAGCTCGTGCGGGAGCTGGGTCATAATGCCCACGCCGTCGCCAGTGGTGCCCAGGGCGTCACTGCCCGCGCGGTGGGCCAGGCGCTCGACGATGATCAGCGCCTGATCGACGGTGCGGTGGGTCGGCCTTCCGCCCAGGTCGACGATCGCCCCGACGCCGCAGGATTCATGCTCCGTTTCCGGGCGATAGAGCGGGTATTGCGGATCGTACATGTGAATCATTCCTCTGTCTCTTCGGAGTTTTGCAGAACGAGGGCCGCGCAGTCCGCCATCTTCATCCCGTGCCGCATGGCGTAGCGCTGCAGGCGGCGGTGGGCCTCCGGCTCGTCGATCTGGTATCGCAGCATCAGGACACGTTTCGCTTCCTCGACCAGGTTCCGTTCCCGGCCCTGCCTGCGCGGCAGGCGCATGGAGTGGAGCTGAGAGAGCATCTCGACTGCGCCGAGGACGGCATTGCCGGGGCAGGGATAGGCCAATTTGAACACTTGGGGGGACTCGCAAACGGAAAGCGCTTCCGCCCGGCCGATCACGAGTACCTGGAAGCGGTCGCCGAAGTCGGCGGCGATCTCGTCTGGCAGGGCGTGAGCCATACTGCCGGCGAAGAGGACTATGCCGTCCTCGCACTGGGCGAGCGTGCGCCGCAGGTCGCTCTCGGATGCGCAGAGGCGGTACACGGCGTACCCGGAGGAAGCCAGCAGTCGGGCCAGCTGCGTTCGGCTGGCTTCGCTGGCGCTGAAGATCAGGATCCTGGCCACCGGCTTCCCCTCCTTGGCGTTGTATCAGAGGAGGCGCCAGGGGACGCTGTCCCCTGGACTCCCGTCATGGGGCTATACTGATGAGATATGGCGCGCCTGTCAGTACATGACCAGATAGCGGTCGATCTCCCAACGGCTCACGTGGGTGCGGTAGGCGTCCCACTCCTTCTCCTTGCCCTCGATATACTGGCTGAGCACATGCTCGCCCAGGGCGGCGCAGACGACCTCGTCCGCCTTAAGGCAGTCGATGGCCTCGCGCAGGGTCCCCGGCAGGCTGCAGATGCCCCGCTCGGCGCGGGCGGCTTCGTCCATGGCGAAGATGTTCTCGGTGATCTCTTCCGGCGGCGTGAGGCCCTTGTCGATGCCGTCCAGACCGGCCGCCAGGCAAACCGCCATGTTGAGATAGGGGTTGCAGGCCGGGTCAGGGCAGCGCAGCTCCACCCGGGTGCCCATGCCGCGCGCCGCGGGGATGCGGATCAGCGCGGAGCGGTTGCTCGCGCTCCAGGCCAGGTAGCAGGGCGCTTCATAGCCCGGCACCAGCCGCTTGTAGCTGTTTACCAGCGGATTTGTCACAGCCGCCATACCCCGGATATGCGCCAGGATGCCCGCAATAAAGGCATAGGCTTCACGGCTTAGTCCCCGGGCGTCCGAC
>CACZOT010000285.1 GCA_902782795.1 uncultured Eubacteriales bacterium
ATCCTCTTCTGCCCCGGCGATCCGGAGCTGGTCGCCATCAAGCGCAAGACCCACGACCTGAACGTCGACTACAACCAGACCCACGAGGGCGAGACGGAAAAGCGCCGCGCCATCCTCGAGGAGATCCTCGGCGGCATCGGAGAAAAATGCTCCATGCAGGGGCCGATCTTCTTCCATTACGGGAAGCACACCAAGGTCGGCGAGCGCTTCTTCGCCAACTTCAATTTTACCGTGCAGGACGACGCCGAAGTCACCATCGGCGACGATGTGAACTTGGGCCCGGGCGTGACCATCGTCACCCCCGTGCACCCCATGCTCCCGGACGAGCGCAACGCCATGCGCACCGCCTCGGGCGAGATCAAGCGCCTGTGCTACGCCAAGCCCGTGCACATCGGCAATAACGAGTGGTTCGGCGCGAACGTGACCGTCTGCCCGGGCGTCACCATCGGCGACAACTGCGTCATCGGCGCGGGCTCGGTCGTCACGCGGGATATCCCCGCCAATTCCTTCGCCGCGGGCGTGCCCTGCCGCGTGATCCGCACCCTCAGCGAGGCCGACAGCATGGTGCACATGCCCGAGGTCCTCGCGGATAACGAAGTCATCAAATAACCCCAACAAACAAAGGAGGACGCGCACCATGAAAGTCAACATCGGCACCTATTCCTTCGGCGGCATGGCCAGCTACCTGGGCCTCGGCCCGACCCTGCGCGAGAAGTTCCAGACCATCAAGAGCCTGGGCTTCGACGGCGTGGAGCTCCTGCCGGTCGACCTGGACAACGACGTGGAGGACATCAAGCGTTGGGCCGAAGAGGCCGGCCTGGAGATCACCTCCGTGCACGCCGAGCCCACCGAGGAGATCGTCAAGAAGATGGCCGCGCTCGGCGGCAAGGCCGTCATCTGGGCCAGCACGCCCTTCTGCAACAAGGAGGAGGCCATCGAGGTCGCCCACCAGCTCGACGAGATGGCCGAGATGGCCGCGCCCTACGGCATCAAGATCGGCTACCACAACCACAGCCAGGAGTTCTTCGTGGACCAGGGCAAGACCCTGCTGGAGCACCTCCTCGAAAACGGCAGCAAGTTCTTCCTCCAGCTGGACTGCGGCTGGGCCCAGAACGGCGGCTGCTATCCGCCCACCTTCATCCGCGAGCACCTGGGCCGCTTCGTCTCTATCCACGTCAAGGAGAACAGCAAGGTGCAGGGCCCTGGCCCGCGCCCCGCTTCCCGCCATGCCAAGAGCGACCGCCCCTCCTTCGGCAACGTCAAGGAGCTGCCGCTTGAGCAGCGCCAGAAGATCCTCGACGAGATGACCGCCCGCAACAACAGCCCCGAGGGCCGCAAGCGCTTCGAGGTGCAGTGCCCCATGGGCGCGCCCGAGAGCAATATGAACTGGCAGGAGATCAAGAACGCCCTGGACGAGCAGGACTTCGAGGCCTTCTGGGTCATCGAGCGCGAGGGCTTCTACGACGAGCACGACAAGTGCATCGCCGAGGACGCCGCCTACGTGCACGAGCACGTGAAGTAAGTCGGGGGAACGTCTCCTCCGCAAGGGATACAACAAAAAAAGGCTTCCGGATCCTGACGCTGGGATCCGGAAGCCTTTTTCTTTTTTTTGGCGGGGCTGTCCCGATCTGCGGGAGGCGCTTTGTTTTCCATATGCGGGGACCGGGGCCGCGAAAAAGAAAAATGGCGCGGGGGCTCTCTTTCCCGCGGCGGGACGGGTCTAATGGACGTGCGGGACAAAGGGAGGCAACGAGGATGAACGTTCAGGAATTCAGCCGGCGCGCGGACGCGTGCGCCGGAAAGCTCTACGCGGTGGCCTACTGTACGCTGCGCAGCGAGGCCGACTGCGAGGACGCTGTCCAGGAGGCGCTCCTGCGGGCCTGGCGCAAGCTGTACGCCCTGCGCGGCGAGGAGTTCTTCGAGACGTGGCTGGTGCGCATCTGCATCAACGAGAGCCGCCGCATCCTGCGCCGCCGAACCCTGCGCGGAGAGCTCCCCCTGGAGGAGGCGGCCCAGGCCGCCGCGCCGCCGCCGGAGGACCCCGCCCTGCGCGACGCCGTCCGCGCCCTGGAGCTGAGATGGCGGCTGCCCATCGTCCTGCACTACATCGACGGCTATTCGGAAAAGGAGACGGCGGCGATCTTGCGCCTGCCCGTCTCTACGGTGAAATGGCGCCTGCGAGAAGGCCGCGCGCGGCTGCGGGCGCGCCTGGAAGAAAAGGAGGAAGCACAGTGAACAACAACGATACGATCCGCTGGGAGAAGGCCGTGCCCGAAGCGCCGGAGAGCTTCCGGCGGCGCATGCGCGACACGTATCCCGAACTGGAGGAACGGCCGGCCTTCCGGCCGCGCCTGGCCGCGCGGCTGGCGGCCTGCGCCTGCGCGCTGATCCTGCTGCTGGCGGGAGGACTCTGGCTGCGTCAGGCGGTCTCTCCGCGGGACGCCCTCGCGCCAGGCGGCGGGAGCGAGGGCCGGCCTCTCTGGGTGCGCCGTGCGGGGGGCTTTACCGACAGGGTCTACTTTGCGCCGGACGCCGAGCCGTTTTACCACGGCAGCGATCTGTGCCTGGATCTCGGCGGCGCGCGGACCCGGCCGGTCTCGGTGGCGGAGGCGCTGGAAAAGGGCCTGGAGCCCTGCCCGCGCTGCGTCACCGTGGGCGGCGGCTTTGGGCTCGTCTACGGCGAGACCACCCCGGAGGAGGAAGCGGAGCTGGACGGCGAGCGCTATCTTGTGCCCGGAGGCCTGACCTATCACCGCTTCACCACCTGCGAGCGGCTGCCCGCGCACACGCTGAGGGACGGCGGCCTGACGGTCGTCACGCTGCGCGAGGCGCTGGCCGGGGGCGTCGGGCCCTGCCCGAGCTGCTGCAAGGACCGCCGCCTCTCCCTGGACGTCCTCTGCGCCCACGCGGACGAGATCCTCGTCTACACCGCCGTGAACGACAATTGGTTCCACCCGGCCATCGGGATGGTGCGGGACGCCTGGTGGGGCGTTTTGCGCCTTACGGCCCGGGAGGCCCTGGAGATGGGCAAGCTGCCCTGCCCCTGTTCCTACGCCTACCCGCCGGACGAGGTCAGCGCCCAGAACCCGAATATGCTGGACGAGGTCTGGTCCCGGGCGGACGCGCCGTACTATCACCAGATGAAGATGTGCCAGGGCGAACTGTACGGCGAGGGCGACAGCGTATCCAAGTGGAAGCTGGCGGGCAAGGCGGCCTGCCCCGTCTGCATGCGGGAGCGGCCCGTCCGCGACGCGAGCGGCCTGGCGGAGTCCGTGGCCGAATCGATCGTCTTCTGCGGCCGCGGGGACGCCTTCTATCATCGGGATTTCCACTGCGAGCACGCCGACGGCTCCGGCGCGACCCACACCCTGCGCGCCGCTTGGGAAGCGGGCAAGCAGCCCTGCCCCTACTGCGCCGGGTAGAACGCCCCGCGCGCAAAAACCGCGCCGCCCCAAAGCATGGGCGGCGCGGTTTTTGCCGGTGCGGTCATTCCTCCCGCAGGCGCAGTACGCGGGCGCGGGCTTCCCGGTGGCTGTCGGATTCCTCGTAGAACTCCGACATCATCCCGCAGGGGAATTCCGGGCACATGCCGCAGTGGGGGATCCCCTTTTCCCGGCAGCAAGCGACGGGCGGGCAGGGATCGCCGTCCGGCCATGTGCTCTCGCGGCAGCCGGGGCATTTCCGACTGGCGTAATCCGGGCAGGCGGCGCAGTCCACGCCGCAGTAGCCGATGAGGGAGAGATCCGTCATGGCGGCGCTCCTTTCTCGCGGGGAGTTTTCGGGCTGGCGCGAGGAAGGCCCCCTACTCCAGCACGACCTCCAGCCGCACGGGGTTGTGGTCGGAATCGGCGAAGCCGAGGCCGACGGTCTCCACGCGCTCCAGGCGCACGTTGGGCGAGATGAGGAACCCGTCGATGACGTAGTGCTGGGCCGCGGCGGCGTCGTAGGGCATGTTGAGCAGGCGGCAGGTGGGCGTGGCGAGGTCGAAGGCGCAGGAGAAGCCCTCGGGGAGGGCCTCGGCGTCGAACACGCCCGGCAGCCAGTTCTCCGGCGTGAAAATGGGGTATTCGTCCAGCGATCCGGGGAAGACCTGGTTGAAATCGCCGCCGGCGATGACCCAGTTGCCCTTGGCGTACTCCGCGCCGATGAACTCGGAAAGCTGGCGCGCCTGGGCGATCTTGCCCTCGCCGCTGTCGTAGGCCTCCAGGTGGAGGTTGACGAGCACGAGCTGGCGGTCCGTGCCCTCCACGGGCAGGTAGCTGGCCAGCAGGCAGCGTTTGAGGTTGGCGATGCGCACGGGCCAGGAGAAGGGACAGGGCAGGGCGATGCGCTCGGCGGAATCGACGGCGTAGCGCGAGAGGGTGAACAGGCCGCTTTGCACCTTGCCGATGGGCGGCACGGGATAGGGCACGAAGGGCACGGAGAAGTTCTTGGCGAAGGCGCAGGAGGCCTCCGGCATGGCGGCCAGCAATCGGCCGCGCTCGTCGATGCCGAAGGAGCGCGTGGAGCTCTCGTCCACCTCCTGGAGGAGGGCGAGATCGGCCTGCTCGGCGGCGAGGAACTCCCCGATGCCGGAAAGGTATTTCTCCACCGTGGCCTTGTCCGCGCTGCGGACGCCGCTGCCGCCGTCCATGAAGAAATCGGAAGCGGCGCCGAGGCCGCCGTAGCCGACGTTCCAGGTGACGAGCTTCAGGCTCTGGCCGGGGGCAAGGGTCTTTTCCGCCCGCGCCTCCACGGAGACGGTCTCCACAGCGGCGGGCTCGAATTCCGTGACGGTCAGGGCGAGGATGCCGAGGATGGCGACGCAGACGACCGCCAGGAGCGCGATGCCGACGCCTTTGAGGATCTTGCGCATGGGGTACACCTCTTCTCTCAGGTAGGGAACGGGCCCCGCTGCAAAGGCGGCGGGGCCCGGACGTACGGTTACAGGGGAGATCAGAGCAGCGTCTGGAAGAGCTCCTTGATCTCGGCGACGCTGGTGTCGCGCGGGTTGCCGGGACGGCAGGCGTCCGCGTAAGCGCTCTCGGCGAGGAAGTCCAGGTCGGCCGGGTTGACGATCTGCTTGAGGTCCGCGGGGATGCCCACGTCCTGGCCCAGCTGGCGCACGGCGTCGCAGGCGGCCTTGCGGTACTCTTCCTGGGTCATTTCGTCCACGCCCTCGACGCCCATGGCCTTGGCGATGTACTTGTACTTCTCGCCGGTGACGGGGGCGTTGTACTCCATGACGGTGGGCAGGAGGATGGCGTTGGCCACGCCGTGGGGGGTATCGTACACGGCGCCCAGAGTGTGCGCCATGGAGTGCACGATGCCAAGACCGACGTTGGAGAAGCCCATGCCGGCCACGTACTGGCCCAGAGCCATGTCCTCGCGGCCCTCGGGCGTGTTGGCCACGGCGCCGCGCAGGGAGCGGGCGATGATCTCAATGGCCTTGAGATGGAACATATCGGTCATTTCCCAGGCGCCCTTGGTGATATAGCCCTCGATGGCGTGGGTGAGGGCGTCCATGCCGGTGGCGGCGGTGAGGCCCTTGGGCATGGTGGACATCATGTCCGGATCGATCACGGCGACCTCGGGAATATCGTGCACGTCCACGCAGACGAACTTGCGCTTTTTCTCGACGTCGGTGATGACGTAGTTGATG
>CACZOT010000286.1 GCA_902782795.1 uncultured Eubacteriales bacterium
CTTTTCGGCCTTGCACTTTTCGCGCAGACGGCCGACGGCCATGTCCGCGGTCTTCACGCCCACGTCAGCCATGATGAGGATATCGGTGAGCTCCTCGTAAAAATCGTCGTCGAGCTCCTTGTAGGAAGCGGCCAGGTCGTCCATGCGGCCGGAAACGTTGTTCCTGGTGCGGGAAAGGCCCTGGCGGATGCGGTCAAACAATCCCATGGCGTTAGTCCTCCGTCGATCTGTAGAGCTCCATGTCGAAATCGATGATCTCGTAGTCGAACAGGAGCCAGTTATCGTTCACCCGGCCGAAGTAGAAGCGGAAGGCCGTCGGGTACTTGGCCTGCTTGCCGGCGCTGGAGAAGATGTTGAAGACGTACTGCACGTTGCAGGAGAAGCAGTTGTCGGCGTAGGGCAGATAATCGTAGGAGACGGCGTTAGTGATGGTATAGCGGGAATGCGGGGTGAACCAGGAGTTGTCGTAGGCGTTGATGTAGTTCTCCATCTGCGAGCCCTTGAGCACGTACTTGAGCGCCGCCGTGCGGGAGCCGTCCTCGGAGATGAAGAGGGCGTAGGCCTTGGCGGCCTGCATGACGTAATCGTGCATCTTGTCGTGCAGGGCGTCGGAGTAGACGAAATCCATGTGCCAGGAGGAGGCGCTGCCCTCGTCCGCGATGAGCGCGCCCTCTTCGCCGTTTTCGTTTTTGGCGGTGACGGTCGGCGCGCCGAAGCGCATGGAGAAGGTGTAGACCTTGAAGGTGGGGTTGTAGACGTTGGAGGGCAGGTGCCCCGTGGAGAAGGTTGCGATACCGCTTTCGGTGACGCAGCTGTCGGGCAGGGCCTCGCCGTTGACGTAGACGGTATAATCGGAGAAGACCTTGGCCGTATAGGTGACCTCCGGCGCGGCCACGTCCATGGTCATGCCTTCGTAAGCCCACTGGTCGAAGCCGAACTTGCTCTTCTCGCCGGTCTTGCGCAGGGTGAATTCGGAATAGACGATGCCGTCCGCCTTGGCGACGTAGCGCTTGACGTCGTCGTCGCTGGAATAGGCCGGGCCGCAGCTGAGCTCGCGCCCCTCCAGGACGCCGCGCACGTACTTCTCGTAATCGGCCGTGGTCTCGCCCGCGTTGAGAGGGATGCCGCCGGTGAGCTCGATCATCTTGGCGATGTCGTTCTGCTCGTACACGGCCAGGTATTCCGCCGCCGCGTACTTGGGCTGCACGGCTTCATAATCCGCGCAGAGGTTGTACAGATACACCAGCCCGTACGCGATCGCGCCCAGCGCCGCGATCACCAGCGTCCAATAGATCGTATAGAATACGGGGAACCCGCGCTTTTTCTTTCTCTTCTTTGCCATGAACGCTCTCCCCCTTTCCTATTTCACGATCCACGCCGTGGGGATCCTGCGCGTGCCGTAGAGCGACGCCTTATCGTTGACGAGCGCGCCGTCGTAATACATGAACGAGGAGGTGCCGCCGTCCAGGTTCGCGGCGTTGACCGCGCCGAAATCCAGCATGATCTCGATGAGGTCGGCGTAGGAGGCTCCCAGGCTGTTCACCTTGCGCCCGTTCACGACCAAAAGGAGGATCGTGCCGTCCGCCGTCTGTCCGATGGCGGAGCGCGGGTTCAGGCCGGAGCCCGCGCCGGCGACGTTCATGGGCTCGCCGTTCTTGATCAGCGCCGGGCCGAAGGTAACGGCGTCTCGGATGCCGCGGTCATAGGCCGTGTTGGCGTTGATGGTATCGAAGACGAGGATGTCGTCCTTGGTCAGGCCGATGAGCAGCGTGTACGCGCCGCCGCCGCGCCGCCAGACGATCTCTCCCTGGGAGAGCAC
Source organism: uncultured Eubacteriales bacterium (assembly GCA_902782795.1). Classification (GTDB taxonomy): domain Bacteria; phylum Bacillota; class Clostridia; order Christensenellales; family Aristaeellaceae; genus UBA1224. The sequence goes on from CACZOT010000286.1 coordinate 1,820, forward strand.
CGGGCCGATCGGCGTGCCGCCGTCGCCCATGCCGTTCGGGTCCGCGAAGCCGCCGGCGTTGATGGCGCCGATAGCCCCGTACCTTTCGGCGATCTCCGCCAGGCGCATGCCCGGCTGGTTGCCCAGCCCGCTGCTCACGCCCACGGATACGCGCGAGGGATCCTTGACCTTCATCATATAGCCGTTGTAGGTCGGACCGGTGACGGGCACGATCTCGATATCCTGCTGCTCTTCGGCCGTGGCGCCCGTATCGTCCGGAGCGGCGGGATCGACGCGCGCCGCCACCTGCACCAGCGAGGTGTTGACTTCTTCCTCGGTCTCATGCACGGAGTTGCGCGCCTTGATGGCCTCGACTTCCTCGTCCGTGAAGTAGATATACCCCACGAATTTCGCCGCGCTGGATTCCAGCGTCGCCATGACGAGCATGTCCGAAAGCGTGCTGGACGGGCCGTAGGCCAGCACCGTCGCCGCGCCGAACACCGCGCCCACCGCGAGCACGATGATCGTGAACAGCACCAGGAAGAACCGCCCGATGCCCCGCCGGATGGCGCGCGCCCGGCGTTTGCGGCGCCTGCGCTCCATTCTCTCTCTCTTCGCCGCGGCGCTGCGCGGCCTGGCCTTTTCCTGCTTCATTTGCGCGCTCCTGTTCCCGTAAGCCGCCCGCTCCGGCCGACGGCCGTATTTGCAATGAAAAAAGATTCCAACGATATATTATAGCACCTTGCGCTGTTCTTGTCTACGCGGCTTCCGCTTCCTTCTCGCGCAGATAGCCCGGCGCGAAAATGGCCAGCGCCAGCGCGCTCACGGCGAAGCTCGCCCAGAAGCCGCTCTGCACGCCCACGCGCCCCGCGATCAGCCCGCCCAGGACGATACCCGCCACCCGCGCCACGCCGAAGCCCGCCACGTTGAGCATCATCTGCCCGCGGGCCTTGAGCTCGTCCGGCACGTGCTGGTTGATGTACTTGGACATGGATACCGTCATGACGATGAACCCCCACCCGTGGAGGATCTGCGCGAAGAACGCCACCCAGACGCTCCCCGCCGTGGCCAGGAGCGCCCAGCGGGCCGTCATGGCGCAACCGGCGATCACCAGGAGCTTGCCCACGCCGATCTTGCGGATCAACTTGTCCGAAAGGAGCAAAAACGGCGTTTCGCTCAGGCTGGAGAGGAGATACGCCCAGCCAAGGAGCGCCGTCGAGCCGCCCTCCAGAGAAGTGAAGAAGATGGAAAAATACGTGTAGAAATAGCCCATGGTCATCTGCAGCATGGTCATGAACAGCATCAGCCGCACGAGCTTTTTCTCCCGGAGCAGCTCGCGCATGGGCACCTTGTCGCGCCCGTGCTGGTGGCCCGGCGTTTCCGGCAGGAGGAACGTCGTCCCGAATACGCAGGCCAGGAGCATGCACGTCCCGTAGATGGACCAGGCCAGCCGGCCCGTCAGCGCGTGCCCCGCCAGGAGCGAGACCACCGCGAAGCTCCAGCAGCCTGCCAGGCGCACCGGCCCGAAGCGGCCGTCGTGCTTTTGCAGGTTCTCCAGGACGATGCTGTCCCCCATGGGCTGGATGGAAGTATAAAAGCAGGAAAAGCACGCCATGCAGGCCAGGATCCACCAGGGCGAGTTGTTCGCGCGCAGCAGGAGCATGCAGGCCGCCGCCCCCACGGTCAGGATGCGCAGCACCTGGTTGCGGCTCTTCATGCCGTCGCCCGCCGCGCCCCACATCGGCTGCGTGAACATCGAGACCAGCGGCACCGCCGCCATCACCACGCTCAGCCGCTGGGTGCTCAGGCCGGCCACGTCCCGGAAGTACAGAGACAGAAACCCCTGGTAGACCGCGTTTGTGACGTAGTACGCGATCATGAACGACGCGTACCGGAAGTACCGCTTGTCCATCGTCTTTCCTTCTTTCCGTCCAGGCTGCGAAAAGTCCCTGCCTGCCGGCTGCGAACCCTCCGCCAGAACCTAACATGCCTGCCTGTCAGTATTCCCCAATATGGGATTCTTAAGGGCCTTCGGCCCTTAAGCAGGGTGCAGGGACAGCGTCCCTGCCGGGGTCCAGGGGCGGAGCC
>CACZOT010000287.1 GCA_902782795.1 uncultured Eubacteriales bacterium
CTACGCGGGCCGGTCTCCTTCGGAACCGGCTACCGCTAGTCGGGCCTTTCAGGCCCTCCCTCTGCAGGTCCAGGGGCAGAGCCCCGCCGTGACCCAAACAGGGCGGAACCCCTGGCGTCCCCCCGCGCAACAGGCGCAAAAAAAACCAGCCGCCCAAGAACGAGCGACTGGCTGTGGCTGAAAAAATCAGTCGGTGGTGTAGGGCATGAGGGCGACGGTGCGCGCGCGCTTGATCGCCGTGGAGAGCTGGCGCTGATGCTTGGCGCAGGTGCCGGACATGCGGCGGGGCAGGATCTTGCCGCGCTCGCTGGTGAAGCGGCGCAGACGAATCGTGTCCTTGTAATCGATGTGCTGGATCTTATCCACGCAGAACGTGCAAACCTTCCTGCGCGGGCGCTTGCCGCGCGGACGGCGGGCGCGATCGGCTCTATCTTCCGCCATGGTGATATCCTCCTTGTTTCGAAACTGAACGTTTGCGACTCGCGTTCATCAGAAGGGCAGTTCGTCGTCTTCGATCTCGGTAAAGCCGGATTCCTTCTTCGCGGGAGCGGCGCTGCGGCTGGGAGCCGCGGGCTCGGGCGGCAGGCCCGGATCGCCCGGCGCGCTCGTGGCGCGGTCCTGGTTGGAGCCGAGGAATTCCACTTCGTCGGCAATGATCTCGGTCACATATCGCTTGGAACCATCCTGCGCATCATAGGAACGGTTCTGGATCGTGCCGATCACAGCGCACTGGCGTCCCTTGGAAAGGTAACGGGCGCAAAGCTCGCCCAGCTGGCGCCATGCGACGATCGGAAAGAAATCCGCCTCGCGCACGCCCTGCTGGTTGGCAAACCGACGGCTTACAGCCAGACGGAATTGGCAGACGGAAACGCCGCCTTGCGTGGTGCGAAGCTCGGGATCAGAGGCAAGCCTTCCGATGAGATAGGCTTTATTCATTCACGAACACCTGCCTTTTGGGTACACGGTCGAAACGATGGACGGCGCGCGGCGCTGAGGCCGCGGCCATGAGTACGGTTCCGGTTATTCGGCCTTCGGGGCCTCTTCAGCCGGAGCGGCTTCCTCGGCGGGAGCAGCTTCCTCGGCAGGGGCGGCTTCCTCAGCGGGAGCGGCCTCTTCAGCCTTGGGGGCTTCCTCGGCGGGGGCGGCTTCTTCGGCGGCCGGAGCGGCCTGCGCGGCGGGCGCGTAGGGCTTGAGCGGCTCCCTCTTGGGCGGCAGCTCGCCCTCGAAGCGGATCACCAGATAGCGGAGGACGGAATCGGAAATCTCCAGATTGCGCTCCAGCTCCCTGGGCAGCGTGGGGGGCGCAGTTACGTACATAAGCACGTAATAGCCCTCCGTCTTGTAATTGATGGCGTACGCCAGACGGCGCTTGCCCCACTCGTCGACACGATCGACCTGGCCGCCGTTCTGCTCGACAAGGCCCTGGAAACGGGCGATGAGCTCGGCGCGCTGTTGATCTTCGACTGCGGGATCGATGATGTACATGACCTCGTACTGGTTCAAGACGTTCACCTCCTTATGGACTTGGGCCGGAAATCCTCCGGCAATACGGCCCTGCCCGGTTCCGACAGGGCAAGGATGCGCAATTACAAAGTATACCAGACTTTCCCCCGTTTCGCAAGCGCCCCTCGCGCGCCGCGATGCGCGGCAGGCGGTAAAATTTTCGTAAACGCATTATGGGGAGAACGCCAAGGGACTCCGTCCCCTGGACCCCTGCTTAAGGGCCAAAGGCCCTTAAGAATCCCATCTTGGGGGATAACTTGAATAAAAAGCTCCGGTATCCTGTCGTAAGGGTACCGGAGCCTTTTCCTATACTATCCCCCAATTGAGGGGTCCAGGGGGAATCATTCCCCCTGGCAGGAGTGCAGAGGGCGGAGCCCTCTGCCAGGGTCCTCCTGGCGTCTCCCCCGCGTCTTACAGGTCGCACGCGGTCATGTCGGCCCAAGTCTCGCGGCGGACGGCGACGCGGCTCTTCCCCCCGCTGAGCAGGACGATCGGCGGCCGGCAAACGCGGTTATAATTGGAGGCCATGGAATAGTTGTACGCGCCGGTCACGAGCACGGCGACGATCTCACCGGTCTTGGGGCGGGCCATGGGAACGTTCTCCTGGATGAGCGCGCCGGTCTCGCAGCAGCGCCCGGCGATGGAGATCTCGCCGTCGCACGGATCGCCCGCGCGGCTGGCGTTCAGGACGGTGTAGGGCGCCTGGTAGAGGGCGTAGCGGGGGTTGTCGCTCATGCCGCCGTCCACGACGACATAACTGCGGTAGCCTTCGATGACCTTGACCGGCCCCGCGGTGTAGAGTGTGACGCCCGCGTCGGCGACGATGGACCGCCCCGGCTCCATGGAGACCGCGGGCAGGGGCAGGCCGCGCTCCTCGCACAGCCGCGCGAGGATCCCGGACAGCCGCTCGATGCAGGCGGGGATGTCCACCACAGGGTCGTCCTCCTTATAGCGCACGCCGAAGCCGCCTCCCAGGTTGAGGACCGAGGGCGTGTAGCCAGCCTCGTCGCGCACGGCGGCGGCCACGTCCAGGACGATCTGCGCCGCGTCGGCGAAGGGCTGGAAATCGAAGATCTGCGAGCCGATGTGGCAGTGGTAGCCCGCCACCTCCAGGTGCGGCATCCGCAGGGCGCGGAGGATAAATTCCCGGGCCTGGCCCGTCTCCACGGGCACGCCGAACTGGCAATCGATGCGGCCGGTGTTCACCGCCGCGAAGGTGTGCGGATCGATGCCGGGCGTGAGGCGCAGCAGCACCCTCTGGCGGATGCCCGCGCGCGCCGCTTCGGCGTCCAGGCGCTCGAGCTCGAGGAGGTTGTCCACCGTGAAGAGCCCCACGCGCTTTTCCACGCCCAGGCGGATCTCCTCCGGGGTCTTGTTGTTGCCCTGGAAGCAGAGCTTTTCCGCCGGGAACCCCGCCGCCAGCGCGGTGAGGAGCTCCCCTCCGCTGACCACGTCCGCGCCCATGCCCTCCTCCAGGAGAATGGGATAGAGAGCTTTGAAGCACAGCGCCTTGCTGGAATAATAAGGAAGGCTCCCCGGAGCGAAGCAGCGCGCGAAGGGCCGCGTGTAGAGGCGGCAGTTGGCGCGCACGCGTTCCTCGTCCAGGAGATACAGGGGCGTTCCGTAGCGCTCGGCCAGGGCCACGGTATCCTGCCCGGCAAAGAGGAGATGCCCGTTCGGACCGATGGATAGATTGCTCTGCAGCATTGGCGTTCCTTCTCTCTGAGGAAAACTATATGAGGGAGTATAAAACGGAAAAAAAGGCCGTGTCAA
>CACZOT010000288.1 GCA_902782795.1 uncultured Eubacteriales bacterium
ACAGCGTGCGGGGGCAGAGCCCTCTGGCAGGGTGCGGGGGCAGAGCCCTCTGGCAGGGTGCGGGGGCAGAGCCCCCGCCGGGGCGCAGGACGGAGTCCCGCCGCACCCCAACAGGCCATTCCCCCGCTCCGGCTCAGTTCTCCTCCTGCTCCTCTTCCTCCTCCGGCGGAGGCGTGACATCCACGCGGAGGCGGCGGACGCGGAGGTTCTGGGTCTTGGTGACGGTGACCTTGAGGTTGCGATACTCGAAGGAATCTCCCTCGCGGGGATAATCGTTGAGCATCTCGATGGCCCATCCGCCGATGGTGGCGTTCTCGAAATCGAACTCACGGTCGTCGATATCGAGCTCTTCGAAGAGATCGTGCAGGCGCATATCGCCGTCCACGTCGTAGCTGTTCTCCTCGATCTGGTTGAACTCGGTCTCGATCTCGTCGGTCTCGTCCCAGATCTCGCCCACGAGCTGCTCGAGCACGTCCTCCATGGTAAGCACGCCCATGGTGCCGCCGTACTCGTCCGTGACGACGACCATGTGGCTGTTGTTCTCGCGCATTTCGGCCAGCACGTCCGGCAGGGGCATGGCGCGGTGGACGAAGCGCGCGGGCAGAAGCATCCCGGCGATATCGACCTTCTCCATGGGCGTGCCGTCCAGGCACTTGCGCAGGAGATGGTCCGTGGAGAGGATGCCGATGATGTTGTCGATGGAATCGCGATACACGGGCACGCGGCTGTAGGCGCTCTGGACGATCTCCTCCAGCCGTTCGCGGGTGGCCTCCTCGATATCCAGCGCCAGCACGTCCACGCGCGGGGTGATGACCTCGTAGGCGAGGACCTCGTCGAAATCCAGGGCGTTCTGGAGCAGATCGGACTTTTCCTCGTCGATGACGCCCTCGTCCTCGGCGTTCTCGATGAGGATCTCCAGATCGTCCTCCGTGACGGCCGGGCCGTCGTCCACGCCCTTCTTCCACAGGCGCGAGCACAGGTCCACCAGGGCTTTCGCGGCGCGCACCACGGGCTTGAAGACGATGTTCAAAAAGTGCAGCGGCACGGCGATGACCGGCGCGAGCTTATCCGGCATCTGAGAGGCGAGCACCTTCGGGGTGATCTCGCCGCAGATGAGGATGACCACCGTCATGACCGCCGTGGCGACCCAGGCGTACCTTTCTCCCATGAGGGTGATGGCGATTACCGTGGCCAGGGAAGACGAGGCGATGTTCACCAGGTTGTTGCCCAGCAGGATGGTGATCAGGGCGTTGTCGTAGCCCTCCTGGAGCTCCACGGCCCAGCGCGCCGCGCGGCTGGGGTTTTCCTCCGCGTTGCGGCGCAGGCGCACGGCGCTGGCGGCGGCGAAGGTGGTCTCCGAGCCGGAGAAAAAGGCCGAGCAGAAGATGAGCAGGACGATGGAGACGATGTTGAAGGCCATGCTCACGCGTCCTCGCCCCCCTTCGTCTCGTCCTCGTCGTAGATCTCGCCCACGAGCTCCTCGAGCACGTCCTCGACCGTGACCACGCCCAGGGCCTTGCCGCCCCGGTCCAGCACCACGGCCATATGGGAGCGGGCGTTGCTCATATCCGGGAGCATATCGTCGATGGGCATATCCGCGCGCACGTAATGCGCCGGCACCATGAGCGAGCGCAGGCGCGTATCCCGCCCGTGCAGATGGGCGGTGAGATAGCGCCTCATGATGAGGATGGCAATGGGCCGGTCCGCGGCGTCCACGATGGGGATGCGGGAATGGCGATCCTCCTGGGCGAAGGCGGCCAGCTCCTCGGGGGTTGTGTTGACGGGCAGGCGCACGGTCCTGTCCCAGGGCGTCATGACGTCCCGCGCGGTGCGGCCGTCGAACTCGAAGGCGTTCTGCACGAGCTCGCCCTCGTCCTCGTCCAGGGCGCCCTCCTCCACGACGTTTTCGATGATGTCCTGCAGCTCGTCCTCCGTGACGGAGGGCTCCTCCTTGCCCTTGCGGAAGGGGCGGCTGATGAGGTTGGAGATCTGCGTGAAGACGAAGGACACGGGCGTGAGCGCCTTCATGAGCAGATCCAGCGAAGGGGCCGTGGCCAGGGTGAACGCCTCGGTGCAATCCTTGGCGAAGGCTTTGGGGAGCATTTCGCCAAAGAGGAACAAAAGCGCCGTGACGCAAAGCGAACTCGCCGTGACGCTCCCCTGGCCCCAGAGGCGCGTAGCAATCAAAGTCGCCAGCGTGGCGCTGCCGATATGCATGATATTGTTGCCGATGAGGATGGTCGAAAGCGCTTTGTCGAAATGGTCCAGAACATACAGGGCTTTCTTCGCGCGCTTGTTCCCGTTGTCCGCGCGGGATTGGAGGCGCACCCTGCTGACAGATGTGAACGCGATCTCCACAGATGCGAAATAGCCGCTGGCGATGATGAAAACCGCCAGCGCGATGATAGATCGATAAGGCCCGGCGTCGTCCATAAAGCGGAGCCTGCTCCCTTCCTTGTAAAGATTTTTCTCAGTATACACCCGATCCGCCGAAAAAGCAAGCCCCCGGCCGCTCCGCGAGCGGCCGGGGGGCTTGCAGCGCGAGCGGTCAGAGGAGACCGCTTTCCTCCAGATACCGGCCGAGCGCATCCTGCCAGGCGGGCAGGGGCGTAAAGCCCATGGCCGCGAGTTTGCTCTTATCCATGCGGCTGTTGGCCGGGCGCGCGGCCTTGGCGGGGTACTGGTCGCTCGTCACCGGCGCGACCTGCACCCGGGCGTAGGCCGGGTCCTTTTCCGCCGCCTGGCGGAAGACCTCGCGCGCGAAATCGTACCAGCTGATGTAGCCGCCCTCGTTGGTGGCGTGGTAGCGGCCGTAGGCCTCGCTTTGGCACATATCGACCAGCAGCCGCGCCAGGTCGAAGGTATACGTCGGCGTGCCGATCTGGTCGTTCAC
>CACZOT010000289.1 GCA_902782795.1 uncultured Eubacteriales bacterium
GCGCCGGCGAAGGGTTCCCATACCATATCGTCAACCAGACCGTGGCGGAGGCCGTTCGGCAGGTCCGCACGGTGATCGAGGCGGAGCACCTGCGCTGCCGCGATAACGAAACGCTGGAAAAACTCTACCGTGAATTTGAGGAGGCGCATTCCCATGATGACTAACCCGCCCATCGGACAGCTGCTCAAGAAGGTGGACTGCCGCTACACCCTGGCCGTGGAGGCTTCCCGCCGCGCCCGCGAGATCATCGGCGGCGCCGAGCCCCTGGTCGACACCAAGGAGACCAAGCCTCTGGCCATCGCCATCGAGGAGATCGACCAGGGCCTGATCACCTATTCCCGCGACGAGCTCGCCGCGGAGGAATAAGTCATGCCCGGCGCGAAGATCGTCCTGGGCGTGAGCGGCGGCATCGCGGCCTACAAGGCCGCGGAGATCTGCTCCCGCCTGGGCAAAGCGGGCCACAGCGTGCGTGTGGTCATGACGAAGAACGCCGCCGAGTTCATCACCCCGCTGACTTTGGAGACGCTCAGCCATAACGCCGTCTCCCTGGAGGAGTTCAGCCACGCCTTTGAGATCGGTCACATCTCGCTCGCGAAATGGGCCGATCTGTTTGCCGTGGCTCCGGCCACGGCCAATATCCTAGCCAAGATGGCCTGCGGCATCGCGGACGATCTCCTCTCCACGACTTTCCTCGCCGTGACCGCGCCTGTGCTCGTCGCCCCGGCCATGAACGCCAACATGTGGCGCAACCCGGCCACCCAGGCGAACATCGATACCCTGCGCGCGCGCGGCGTGCGTTTCGTCGGGCCGGAGAGCGGCGCCCTCGCCTGCGGCGACGCGGATATCGGCCGCATGAGCGAGCCGGAGGCCATCGTCGCGGCTATCGAGGAGATCCTGCGCCCCCGGCGCGATCTCGCGGGAAAACGCGTGCTCGTCACCGCTGGGCCCACCCACGAGCCGCTCGACCCGGTGCGCTTCATCGGCAACCGCTCCTCCGGGCGCATGGGCTACGCCCTCGCCGAGGCCGCCGCCGATCGCGGAGCGGAGGTGACGGTCGTTTCCGGGCCGGTGGCCATCCCCGCGCCCAGGGGCGCGCGCGCTGTGCCCGTCACGACCACGATGGAGATGTACGAGGCCGTCCTGCGCGAGGCGGAGGGGGCCGATTGCGTCGTCCAGGCCGCCGCGCCAGCGGATTTCCGCGCGGAAGCGGTGGCGGCGAGCAAGATCAAGCGCACGGGCGAGGAGCTCTCGGTGCGCCTCGTCCCCAACCCGGATATCGCCGCGGAGCTGGGCCGCCGCAAGAGGCCCGGCCAGGTGCTCGTCGCCTTTGCGGCCGAGACGGACGAGGCCGTCGCCAACGCGCGCGGCAAGCTCGTGAAGAAGAACGCCGATTTCGTCGTCTGCAACGACGTCACCAAGCCCGGCGCGGGCTTCGACGTGGAGACGAACATCATCACCATCGTCTCGCCAGAGGGGGAGGAGTCCTTCCCGCTCATGTCCAAGCGCGAGGCGGCGGAACGCATCTTGGACCGCGCCGCGGCCCTGCTCGCCTCCGGAGAGACGAAATGAGCCGGTACTGCCAGGTCATCATCGATATCACCGCCGAGCAGGTGGACCGGCTCTTTACCTACCGCGTGCCGGATGGGCTGGAGCTCACGATCGGCCAGCGGGTCATCGTGCCCTTCGGGCCGATGAAGCGGGAGGGGTACGTCCTGAGCCTCTCGGAGGAGACGGACGTCTCGGAGGAGAAGCTGCGCGACGTCCTGCGCGCCGCGGAGGACTACCCGGCCATCCTGCCGGAGATGGTCCGCCTCGCCGGGTGGATGACGAAAAAGTACCGCTGCGGCTGGGCCGAGGCCCTGCGGCTGATGATCCCCGCAGAGATGCGCGGCGGGCGCATATCGGAAAAGAAGATCGCCACGGCGCGGCTCGTCCGCCCCATCACGGAGGAGGACAGGGCTGCGCTTTCCCGTGCCCCGAAGCAGCTGGCCGCGCTGGAGATGCTCTCGGCCGGCCCGCTGCCAACGGCGGTGGTGAACGCCTCCCACCCCGGAGTGTGCCGCGTCCTCGCGGACAAGGGGCTGATCCGCATCGAGGAGGAGGAGACCCTTCGCCGCCCTTACCGCGCCATAGAGGAGGAGCGCGCCAAGGAGCCGCCCCTCACCGCGGAACAGAGCCGAGCCATGGAGATGCTCCTGGCCGCCATGGACGCGGGCGGCGCGGCCATGGAAGGCGGCCGGGGCCGCTTCCTTCTGCACGGCGTCACCGGCAGCGGCAAGACGGAGGTCTACATCCGCCTGATCCGCGAGTGCTTCCGCCGGGGCAGGACGGCCATCGTCCTCGTGCCGGAGATCGCCCTCACCCCGCAGATGGTCAACTGGTTCCGCGCCCGCTTCGGCGACGACGCGGCGGTGATCCACTCCCGCCTCTCCGCGGGAGAGCGCTGCGACGAATGGCGGCGCATCCGCCGCGGCGGTGCGCGCGTGGTCATCGGGGCCCGGTCGGCCATCTTCGCCCCGATCAGCGACCTGGGCGCCGTCATCATCGACGAGGAACACGAGCACACCTATCTCTCCGAACACCGCCCGCGCTACGACGCCCGCGAGGTCGCCCGCATGCGCGCGGAGGAGGCCGGGGCCGTGCTGCTGCTGGGCAGCGCCACGCCCTCCATCGCCAGCTACATGCGCTGCATGCCCGGCGTTAAACCACAGAACCGCTTCACGCTCATCGAGATGAACCACCGCGTCAACGGGCGCGACCTGCCCGCGGTGGAGATCGTCGATATGGCCAAGGAGTTCAGCAAGGGCAACACCTCCATCTTCAGCGCCAGGCTGCAGGCGGAATTGAAGAAGTGCGTCGCGGCGGGGCACCAGGCCATGCTGCTGATGAACCGGCGCGGGTACAACACCTTCGTTTCCTGCCGCAGCTGCGGCTACGTGGAAAAGTGCGACCAGTGCGACGTGGCCATGACCTACCACCAGGCGGAAAACTGCATGCGCTGCCACTACTGCGGCGCGGAGCACGCCCCGCCCAGGGTCTGCCCGGAGTGCGGCTCGAAATACATCCGCTACTTCGGCGCGGGCACGCAGAAGGTGGAAGAGGAGCTCCATAAGCTCCTGCCCGGCGTGCCGGTGGGCCGCATGGATATCGACACCACCCGCGAAAAGGACAGCCACGAGCGCATCCTTTCCGCCTTCCGCAAGGGCGAGACGCGCGTGCTCGTGGGCACGCAGATGATCGCCAAGGGGCTGGATTTCCCGAACGTGACGCTGGTCGGCGTGGTCGCCGCGGACATGACGCTGAACGTCCCCGATTACCGCAGCGCCGAGCGCGCCTTCCAGCTGCTCACCCAGGCGGCGGGCCGCGCCGGCCGCGCCAGGGAGACGGGCATCGTCATCGTCCAGACCTATGAGCCGGACCATTACGCCATCCGCCTCGCCGCCCTGCAGGATTACCGCGCCTTCTACCACCTGGAGGCGGATTACCGCCGCAAGGGCCTCTACCCGCCCTTCACGGTGCTGGCGCGGCTGCTGGCCACCGGGCGGGACGAGGACAAGGCCCGCGAGGCCGCCGAGCGCATGGAAAAGGCGCTGCGCGAATGGCTCGAGGCGAACGCCGCCATCGAGCACGACGTCATCAAGATCCACACGCGCCCGGCCCCCATGAAGCGCCTGCGCGGGGAATACCGCTATCAGGTGTTCGTAAAGATGTTCTCCAAGGGCGCTTCCGACGAGATCCTCACGGAAATGGAACAGATCGCCGAGGAGAGCGTCCCCGGCGTGCGGATCGACCTGGAGGTCAATCCGGTCAATCTGATGTAAAGCATACAGGAGGAAACCCCAATGGCTGTACGAAATATCGTCAAGATGGGCGACGAGGTCCTGCGCAAGAAGTGTCGCCCGGTGGACAAGATCGAAAAGAGGCTGCACGTCCTTCTGGACGACATGGCGGATACCATGTACGCCGCGGACGGCGTGGGCCTGGCCGCGCCGCAGGTGGGCATCCTGCGCCGCGTGGTGGTCATCGACGTGGGCGACGGGCTTCTGGAGCTCATCAACCCGGAGATCGTCGGGACCGAGGGCGAGATCGTCGGCGTGGAGGGCTGCCTGAGCATCCCTGGCCGCCGCTGCACCGTCAAGCGGCCGGAGAAGGTCACCGTGCGCGCCAAGGACAGAAAGGGCCGCGAGTTCACGGTGGAGGGCACGGGCCTCCTGGCGCGCGCTCTCTGCCACGAGATCGACCACCTGGACGGCGTCCTCTACGTAGACAAGATGATCGAGGACGTCACCGAGAAGTACGAGACCGGCGAGGAGGGCTGAACCCATGCGCATCGTCTTCATGGGCACGCCGGAGTTCGCCGTGCCCTCGCTGGAGGCGCTCGTCGCGGCGGGGTATGAGGTCGTCGGCGTCATCACCCAGCCGGACCGGCCCGTCGGCCGCGGCAAGAAGATCGAGGAGACCCCGGTGAAGAAGTGCGCGCTGGCCCACGGCATCCCCGTGTACCAGTTCGAGCGCCTGCGCAAGCGGGAGGGCCGCGAGTGCCTGGAGAGCCTCCGGCCGGATCTGTGCGTCACCGCCGCTTTCGGGCAGATCCTCTCCCAGAAGCTGCTGGATATCCCGCGCCTGGGCACGGTGAACGTGCACGCCTCGCTCCTGCCCAAATACCGGGGCAGCGCGCCGATCAACTGGTGCCTGTACTACGGCGAGCAGGAAGCGGGCGTCACCACCATGCTCACCGATATCGGCCTGGATACGGGCGATATGCTCCTCAGGCGCAGCGTGCCCGTGGGGGAGATGGAGACGGCGGGCGAGCTCACAGAGCGCCTTTCCCACGTGGGCGCGGAGCTGCTCATCGAGACGCTGCGCGCCATCGAGCGCGGCGATTGCCCGCGTGAAAAGCAGGACGAGGCCGTCGCCTCCTACCAGCCCATGCTGGAGAAGGAAATGGCCCGCGTCGATTGGACGCGCCCGGCGCGCGAGATCGCCAACGCCGTGCGCGCGTTCAACCCCTGGCCCGGCGCGTTCACCGCGCTCGGCGAGGGAACCATGAAGATCTGGCTGGCGAAGCCCGCGGAAAACGCGATCGGGGGCCGCCCCGGCGAGGTGCTCGTCTCCTCGGCGAAGCAGGGGCTCGTGGTCGCCTGCGGCGAAGGCGCGCTGGAGATCCTGGAAATGCAGGCCCCGAACGCCAAGCGCATGGCCGCGCGCGCGTATCTGGCGGGCAAAAGCATCCCTGTAGGGACGATCCTGGGCGGAGGCAACGAATGAGCGAGAAGAGACCGGAGACCCCGACGCGCATGGAGAATACGAACAATAGCGAGCGCCGCTACGGAAAGCCCGCGGACGGCGAACGCCGCTACGGCAAGCCCGCGGACGGCGAACGCCGCTACGGTCGCCCCGCCGACGGCGAGCGCCGATACGGCCGCCCCGCAGATGGCGAACGCCGCTACGGCAAGCCGGCGGACGGCGAGCGCCGCTACGGCCGCCCCGCAGATGGCGAACGCCGCTACGGCAAGCCCGCGGACGGCGAGCGTCGCTATGGCCGCCCCGCCGACGGCGAGGGAGGGGATCTGCCCCGCGCGCAGCGTCCCCATGAGGACCGCCGCCGCTTCCGCAACAAGCCCACCGGGCGCGTAAAGCCCGTCGCGCAGCGCGAGGACGTGGCCCGCATGCTGGCCCTCCTGGCTCTGCAGGACGTCTTCCGCGAGGACGCCTACGCCTCCCTGGCGCTCAACAAGCGCCTCCGGGAGAGCCGCGCCAGCGTGGAGGACAAGCGCCTGGCCACCTTCATCTTTTACGCGGCGGTGGAGAACCGCTACTGCATCTCCTATATCCTCTCGCAGTTCGCCCAGCGTACGCCGGAGCCGCTCACCGAGGATATCCTCCACATCGCCATCGCGCAGCTGCTGTTCATGGACCGCGTGCCGGAGCACGCCGCCGTGGACGAGGCCGTCAAGCAGTGCAAGCGCCTGGACCGCGCCGAACAGGCGGGGTTCGTCAACGGCGTTTTGCGCACGCTCCTGCGCGCCAAGGAGGCGGGGGAGATCCGCATGCCGGATGGCTCCATGCCACCGGTGAGGCGCATGTCCACCTTGTACAGCGTGCCCGAGCCGCTCGTTTCCCGGCTGGTCGCCGCGTACGGCGAGGAGTTCGCCGAGGCCATGCTCGCCTACAAGCCCGACGAGCGCGTGGAGACCGTGCGCGGCAACATGCTGCGCATGGACGCGGAAGCCTTCCGCGAATACGCCGGCAAGAAAAACTGGAACTGGAAACAAGGGCCGCTGCCGGAGACGCTGCTCGTGCAGGGCGCGGGCGATCTCGCGGGAGATCCGGATTTCCGCGCCGGGCTCTACAGCTTGCAGGGCGCGGGGTCCATCCTCGCGGCGCGCGCCGTGGAGGCGAAGACAGGCATGAATATCCTGGACGCCTGCGCCGCCCCCGGCGGAAAGACCTGCTACATTGCCGAGATGATGCGCGGCACCGGGCGCGTCCAGGCCTGGGACGTGCACGAGCATCGCGTGGAGCTCATCCGCGCCGCCGCCAAGCGCCTGGGGCTGGATAACGTCCGCCCCGCCGTGCGCGACGCCGCGGTCTTCCGGCCGGATCTCGAAGGGGCCATGGACGCCGTGCTCGTGGACGCGCCCTGCTCGGGTCTCGGCGTGATGATCAACAAGCCGGACGTGAAATACCGCTATAAGGATGAAAGCGTCGCCGAGCTGACCTCCCTGCAGGCGAAGATCCTCCACGCCTGCGCGCGCTACGTGCGGCCCGGCGGGCTGCTCGTCTATTCCACCTGCACCGTTCTCCCTGAGGAGAACCGCGAGCAGGTCGCCCATTTCCTCAAGACGCACGGAGATTTCGCCCTGGACGACGATCCCTCCTTCCTGCCCGAGGCGCTGCGCGAGCGCTGGGAGGGCGGCATGATCCAGCTGCAGGCGCACCGCGACGGCACGGAGGGCTTCTTCATCGCCCGCATGAGGCGCGTATGACGGAGCTGCTTTCCCTCTATTATCAAGAGCTGGCCGACTGGTGCAAGGAAAAAGGCCTGCCCGCCTTCCGCGCAAAGCAGATCTACGAGTGGCTGCGGCGCGGCGCGGATTTCGCCGAGATGACCAACCTGCCCGCGAAACTGCGCGGGGAGCTGGCCGCAGAAGCCGTGGCTGTGCCGGTGAAGATCGTCCTGCGGCGCGTTTCCCAAAAGGGCGATACGGAGAAGTTCCTCTACGAACTTCAGGACGGCAACCGCATCGAGGGCGTGCTCATGCACAACCATCACGGCGATTCGCTCTGCGTCTCCACCCAGGTGGGCTGCCGCATGGGCTGCCGCTTCTGCGCCAGCACCCTCGAGGGATGCGTGCGGAACCTCACCGCGGGGGAGATCCTCGGGCAGTATACGGCCGTGGAGCGCATGTGCAAGGAGCGCGACGAGAATGCGCGCATCCACAATATCGTCCTCATGGGCAGCGGCGAGCCGCTCGACAATTACGAGAACACCGTGCGCTTCCTGCGCAGGATCTCCGAGGAGGAGTTCGGCGGGATCTCGCTCAGGAGCATCTCGCTCTCCACATGCGGGCTCGTGCCCCGGATGCGCGCCTTCGCGGAGGAGGGCCTGCCGGTGACCCTCTCGCTCTCGCTGCACGCGCCAAACGACGAGGTGCGCCGCGCGCTCATGCCCATCGCCCATACCTATACCATGGACGAGACCATCGAAGCCTGCCGCTATTATATCGAAAAGACCGGCAGGCGCGTAATCCTCGAATACGCCATGATCAAGGATACCAACTGCTCCCGCCGGGATGCGGACGAGCTCGCCTCGCGCCTGCGGGGCATGCAGGCGCATGTGAACCTCATCCCCCTCAACGACGTGCCAGAGCGCGGCCTCCAGGGGCCATCCGCCGCGGAGATGGACGCCTTCCAGCGCCGCCTGGAGGAGAGGCATATCTCCGTGACCCGCCGCCGCAGCATGGGCGAGGATATCGAGGGGGCCTGCGGACAGCTGCGCAGGAGCGTGGCCGCCC
>CACZOT010000290.1 GCA_902782795.1 uncultured Eubacteriales bacterium
CCGCCATCGGCACGACCATGCCCATCATCAACCTGCTGCTGGTCCTCTTCATGGCCATCTCCACGGGCGCGGGCATCATGGTGGCGCAGTATTTCGGCGCGAAGAACCGCCACGCGCTCTCCATGTCGGTCGGCAATTCCATCACCCTGGTGACCATCTCGTCGCTGCTCATCATGGTCATCGGCATCCCCTTCGCGGAGAGCTTCCTGCGCCTGACCAACACCCCCGTCGAGACCTTCGATATGGCCGCGAGCTATCTGCGCATCCTCCTCTGGGGCATCATCGGCGGCGGCTTCTACAACATTATTTCCGGCATCATGCGCGGCCTGGGCGATTCCTTCTTCCCGCTGATCGTGCTGATCTTCACGAGCGTGATGAATATCATCCTGGACGTCTGGTTCGTGGCCGGGTTGAACATGAACGTAGCCGGCGCGGCCTGGGCGACGATCATCTCCCAGGGCATCAGCGCCGTGATCCTGCTCGTGCGCCTGCGCGCCATGCAGAACGTCGTCGGCGTGAGCAAG
The DNA here is from genome assembly GCA_902782795.1 of uncultured Eubacteriales bacterium. GTDB lineage: Bacteria > Bacillota > Clostridia > Christensenellales > Aristaeellaceae > UBA1224. The sequence goes on from CACZOT010000290.1 coordinate 525, forward strand.
GAAACGCTCATCCCCCATAAGGAATACACCGTGCAGCTCCTGCGCCTCGGTCTTCCGGCCGGCATCACCCAGGCCATCTTCTCCCTGGCCATGGTATTCGTGCAAGCGCTCACCAATTCGATGGGCTACCAGGTCGTCACCTGCACCACGGCCGTGATGCGCATCGACGGCTTCGCCATGCTCCCGAACTTCACCTTCGGCATGTGCATCGCCACCTTCATCGGCCAGAACATCGGCGCGGGCCGTCTGGACCGCTGCGAGGAGGGCACCAGGGCTTGCCTGAAGATCGCGGTGTCCACTTCGGTCCTGCTGGTCGCGGCGCTGATGCTCTTTGGCAAGAACCTGCTGCACCTGTTCACCACCACGGACGACGTCGTCGCACTTGGCCTGCGCCAGCTGCGCATCCTCGCGGTGGGCTACATCGCCATGTGCTTCACGCAGATCTACGGCGGCATCATGCGCGGCGCGGGCGACACCATGCCCAGCATGTGGATCTCCCTGGTGACGACCGTCATCATCCGCACTCCCCTCGCCTACCTCTGGGCCGCGCTCACCAAGAGCGAGACCTGGCCCAACGGCAACCCGGACGCCATCTTCTTCTCCCTGCTGATCAGCTGGATCATCGGCGCCATGTGCACCTACTTCTGGTATCGCCGCGGCAAGTGGAAGGAAAAGAGCCTGGTCGGCGGCATGGCCAAGGAAGCCTAAAACAACATACAAATCCGGCCCGCGCGAAAAAACATGGCGCGGGCCCTCTTTTTTTGTAACGAACCGCGCCGTAGGGCATCCAACAGATGGAGGGGGTGAGAAGCGTGGATGGGTTCGAGGAGATCTACGAGGCCCACTTCCGCCAGGTCTATCGCTTCGCCCTGTCCCTCTCGAGGAACGAGCTCCTCGCCGAGGAGATCACCCAGCGCGCCTTCTGGAAAGCCTACCGCGCCTACGGGAAATTCGAAGGCCGCGCGAACGTGGCCACCTGGCTGTGCCGGATCGCCAAGAACGAGTATCTGCTCCTCCTGCGCAAGCGAAAGCGCGAAGCGTCCGAGGAACAGCTGCGCGACACGGCGGCTCCGGGCGTCCCCGGCGAGGACGAGGAGGACCGCCAGAGCGCGCGGCTCCTCCAGCACATCGTACACGGGCTGGAGGAGCCCTACAAGGAGGTCTTCCTGCTGCGCGTATACGGAGAGTTCCCCTTCGCGCGCATCGCCCAGCTGTTCGGAAAGAGTGAGAGCTGGGCGCGGGTGACGTTCTTCCGCGCCAAGGTGCGCATCCTGGAACAGGTGAAAAAGGAGGAATCGAAATGAGCAGCCGCGTTTGCGACATCGCCAGGGATCTCATGCCGCTGGCCGTGGACGACGCCGCCAGCGCTTCGTCCCGGTCGTTCGTGGAGGAGCACGTGGCCATGTGCCCGGAATGCGCGAAGATCTACCGGGAGATGCAATCCGCCCAGCCCGCCGCCGCTCCGGACGACAGCGACCGCGCCTTCGGGCGCTCAATGGAGCGCATGCGCAAAAGGCGCAGGCGGGCCGTCTCTTTGGGGATCGCCGCTTTGCTGGCTCTCGCGGTCGCCATAACGGCCGCCTGGCCGGCGTTCTGCCGCTGGGCGTTTTACACGCCCTATGCGGGCATCCCCTTCGAGCAGACCCGCACGCGCATCCTGCAGGCCTCCACGGGCGAGGTTGGCGTGTTCTTCTCGACCATGAAGTCCGCCGTCTCCTTCGGGATGCGTGTTTCCGACCGCGACGCGAGCGGCGGCACGTGGCACGTCAAGGCCATGTCGGGCCGCTTCCCCTATCTTCTGGCGGACCGGGGCATCGGCGCCACAGACATCTCTCCGGATACCGCGACCCGCCTGTGGGTGATCGACGGGCGGATGTATGAGATCAGCGTCCAGATGCAGCGGGACGAATCCGGAGCGTTCTTCTGGCCCGAGCCGATACCGGTCGCGAGCATTTGGTACGCCGGGCCGGGCCGGGCCCTTCTCTACGAGGCGGGCGACGCGATCGGCCTCATGAGCGAGGAAGATCTCCGCGTCCTGCGCCTCGAGCCGGGCAAGCGGGACGCCGGGCTCTCCGTCCCGTACTACGCCGAGGCGGCCGCGGCGATCCTCCGCGGCGAGCCCCTGCCCGAGCCCAGGGCGGAGACCCGCTCCGATTCCGCGGAGGCGACCCCCGCCACGCCCGGAGACGCCGCATCCCCCGGGGCATGAAGCCCGCTTCCAAGCCGAAAAGAGCGGCGTCCCCGCGAAGGGACGCCGCTCTTTTCACTTCTGTGAGGTTCAATCCTCTCGGACGATCCTCCCCCGCGCCATGACGAAGGAGACCTCTACGTTTTCATCAAAGAGGACAAGGTCCGCGTC
>CACZOT010000291.1 GCA_902782795.1 uncultured Eubacteriales bacterium
GGCAGCACCTTCCTGGAGAATCTGCAGGGCATGACCACCCTGAAAACCTACCAGGCGGATGCTTATAAAAACGTGGAAATGAACAAGGAATCCGAGCACTTCCGCAAGGTGACCATGGCTGTGCTGACCATGCAGCTCAACTCCGTCACCATCATGGATTTCGTGGCCTACGGCGGCGCGGCCCTGGGGATCCTGCTGGCGGCGCGGGCGTTCATCGGCGGAAGCGTCAGCCTGTTTGGCGTGGTGTTCATGATCCTGCTCTCGGCCGATTTCTTCCTGCCCATGCGCAGGCTGGGCAGCTATTTCCACGTGGCCATGAACGGTATGGCCGCCAGCGACAAGATCTTCAAATTCCTGGGCGAGGACGAGCCAAAAGAGAAAAAGGAATTGGTCCAACGCGGCGGCGTCGAGCTGAAGGACGTGCGCTTTTCCTATGACCAGGAGCGGGAAATCCTGCACGGCGTCAGCCTGTCCATCCCCGAACAGGGCTTCGTCGGCATCGTAGGCGAAAGCGGCAGCGGCAAATCCACCATCGCTTCGCTGATCATGGGCCGGAACACCATCGGCGGCGGCTCGCTGACCGTCGGCGGCAAGGACATCCGCGCTCTGTCGGAAGACAGCCTCATGAAACACATCACCTATGTGGGCACGGGCTCCGTCTTCTTCAAGGGCACGGTGCGGGAAAACCTGCTGCCAGCCGCTCCGGACGCCGACGACGCCGCGCTGTGGAAGGCGCTGGAGGGCTGCGCCCTGGCCGATTTTCTGAAAGCCCAGAAAGGGCTGGACACATCGCTTCTGGAAAACGCGGGCAACCTCTCCGGCGGCCAGAAGCAGCGCCTGGCGCTGGCCCGGGCCATGCTGCACGATTCGCCGGCGTACATCTTTGACGAGGTCACCTCCAACATCGACGTCGAGAGCGAGGAAACCATCCTTTCCCTGATACGAACCCTGGCGAAAAGCAAAACGATCGTCATGATCTCCCACCGCCTGGCAAACGTTGCGGACACCGACCGCATCTATGTCATGCAAAACGGCGCCGTGGCCGAAAGCGGGACGCACGAGGCCCTGCTGAAGAAGAACGGCGTCTACGCGAACCTGTGGCGCGTGCAAGCCTCGCTGGAAGCCTACGGAAAGGAGGCGGTGTAAGGTGAAAAGGCAGAGCAAGATCAGGGTCCTGCTGCGCATGGTCAAGCTGGTCCAGCCCCTGACAGGCTTTATGCTGCTGGCGATCTTCATGGGGACTCTGGGCTTCCTGTGCGCCCAGTTCATCCCGATCCTGGGCGGATACGCCGTGCTGCACGGGCTGCGGATCGGCATCCCCGTTTCCATCGGCTTTCTTGGGACGGCGCTGATCGGCGTCGCGCTGCTGCGCGCCGTGCTGAAATACGCCGAGCAGCGCACCAACCACTTCATCGCCTTCACCCTGCTGGCCATCATCCGGGACCGCGTGTTCCATGCGCTGTGCCGCCTGTGCCCGGCCAAACTGGAAGGGCGGGACAAGGGCGACCTGATCTCCCTGATCACCTCGGACGTGGAGCTGCTGGAGGTATTCTACGCCCACACCATCTCCCCCATCTGCATCGCCTTCCTGGTGGAAGCGATCATGGTGCTCTTCATCGGTTCCTTCCACTGGAGCCTGGGCCTGCTTTCGCTGGCCGCCTTTCTCAGCGTGGGCGTGGCTCTGCCCGTGATCATCTCCCGGCGCAGCGGTTCCCTGGGGGACGAATTGCGGGCGGATAACGGCGCGCTCTCCGCCTACATGCTGGAGAGCATCCGCGGCCTGGACGAAACCATCCAGTACGGCGGCGGCAAAGCGCGCCTGGCGGGTTTGACGGGCAAGACCAACGCCCTGTCGGAAAAACAGGGCAATCTGAACAGGCTGACCGGCGTCAACCTGGCCCTGGCCAATACGTTTATCCTCTTTTTCGACGCGGCCATGCTGGCCCTGTGCGCCTTCCTGTACACCCGCGGCGCCGTCGGGTTCGACGGCTTTCTGATCCCTCTCATTGCGCTCATGTCCTCCTTCGGCCCGGTGACGGCCCTGGCCAGCCTGGGCACTACCCTGCAGGCCACGGTGGCCTCCGGCGCGCGGGTGCTGGCGGTGATCGACGAAACGCCCGAAACGGAGGATATCACGGGAAAGGCCGAGATCGCGTTCAGCGGGGCTGAGGCGAAGAACGTCACCTTCTCCTACGGCCGCGAACCCGTGCTGAGCGACCTTTCCCTCGCCTTCCCGGAGGGGAAGATCATCGGCGTCGTGGGCAAGAGCGGGTGCGGAAAATCCACCCTGCTCAAGCTGATGATGCGCCTTTGGCGGGTGAGGAAGGGCGAAGTTTCGATTTCCGACCGGAGCGTGGAAACCATCAACACCCGAAACCTGCGCGAACTGGAAAGCTACATGACCCAGGAGACCCAGCTGTTCAAGGACACCATCGCGGACAATATCCGCATCGCCAAGTTGGACGCCACGGACGCGGAGATCCAGGAGGCCTGCAAAAAAGCCTCCATCCACGATTTCATCATGACCTTGCCCCAGGGCTACGATACCCCGGTGGGCGAACTGGGCGATACCCTGTCCGGCGGCGAGCGCCAGCGCATCGGCCTGGCCCGGGCGTTTTTGCACGACGCGCCGCTGATGCTTCTGGACGAGGCCACCAGCAACCTGGACAGCCTGAACGAAGCCGTGATCCTGAAATCCCTGAAGGAAGAGGCGGCGAGCAAAACCGTGGTGCTGGTTTCGCACCGCAGGTCCACCGCCCGGATCGCGGACGAGATCATCGAAATGGAGAGCGGCCGCGTTTCGTGAAGACCGCGCTAGCCGAACGAATGCGGGAAAAGCGCTCAGCGATCAAAGCGTCCCGGGTTTCCCCTCCAACGGGAACCCCGGGACGCTTCGATGATGCGGACAGGAACGCGGGTTCAGATCGCGACGCCCGGAAAGGCGACTCCCTTTTCCCGCAGGATCTCCAGGAGCTGGATACGCTCGTTGAAGCGTTCCGCCACCAGGGCAATCTCTTTCTCGCTCGGGTGATCCTTCAGCAATTCCCACCGGGCCTCGCTGGCGGGATTGGCGCTGTGCGGGCCCGCGCCCATCGAGCGGAACATGTCGATCATCTTCCGGCTCATGTGGCCGTTGACGACGGTCCCGCCGATCACCGTGTTTTTCTCCTGAACGCAGGCCGCGCCGTTTTGCAAAGCCTTCGTTCCATGGTTGGAATCGCACCAGAAGGCCATCGTGGCGAACAGGCCCACATGCTTTCCTTCCAGGGATTCCGCCAGCTCCCTGATCGGCTTGCAGGGCCCGGCCTGGTCCACCCAATATCCCAGCAGGATCACGTCGCCGTCGGTTTCAGGAACGCCGTCCGCCAGGTTATGCAGGGTTTTCTCTTCGCATTTCAGGCCGTCGAAGATCCCCCGGGCCAGCTTTTCCGTACAGCCGGATTGGCTGTGATAGATCACTTGTACTTTCATGCCGCTTACCTCAACGTATTGAAATAGGCTTCCACCGTTTCCAGGATCATGTCCGCGCCGCGATCTCCCATCAGCGGCATATGCGCCGCCACCTGAGCAGTATCGATCAGCGGCGTGGCGATGCGGATGAACGTGTTGTCTCCCTCCAGGAGGCGCCGGGAGGTATCGTCCGCCAGCACCAGGGTATGGCGCAAGGAGCGGAGCAGGCCGATGCGCTCTTTTTCCGTGGGCAGATACTGGATCGCTTCCTCCGCGTGTTCCAAGGGAGCCAGGCTGTGCGCGCTGATCTGCTTTGCCGGCGCGATGCCCATGCCGCTCAGGAACGCCCCGAGGCCTTTCACGGCCTCGTATTCCCCGTACAGGAAGGCCTGGGGCCGATCGCGGCGCAGCATCCGTCCGTACATGCGGTACTGCCCCACCTCCATGGCGCGCTTTTTCAGCTTGCCCGCCAGGCGAGGGTCGACCTGCCTGCCGATCCGCTTGCCGACGGCTTCCAGCCAATCCAGCGTTCCCTGGTAGCCGTAGGGCGCGCCGTACACATAGGGGGTGCCGCACTTGCTCTCCAGCAGTTTGGCGGCGGGCAGCGCTTCTTGCCGAAGGACCAGGTTCAGTTCCGCGCCGCCCATGCGCGCGATCCGTTCCAGATCCGTTTCCAGGCAGAGGGCCGCGTGCAATTTCATCCCGAACGCTTCGTCCATCAGCCGTTGGATCTCCAGCGCGTCCGCCTTGCAGCGGTACGCGCCGACGGAAGCGCCGATTATATTAAACGTGTCCTTCCGCTTTTCCGTATCCGGCCGCACCATCTGGTCGGCCAGCAGGCGATAGGTCTCTTTGATTCCCGCGGCGTAATCGCCCCGGAAGCCGCCCTGTTCAAAGGTGACGAGCCGCGCTTTCACCTTGGGCTGCGCCATGGTGCAAACCCCGCGCAGGTCTGTGCCGATCACGGCGGAGCAGGAGGAGGCCACCACGAAGATCACCGCGGGATGGAAGTTTTCATCCACCTCCACCAGCGCTTTTTCCAGGCGGCTGGTGTCCCCCATCACCACGTCTTCCTCGCGCAGATGGGTGGTGAACAGGCGGTTTTCCTGCTCGATGCCCAGTTCCCCGAACAGCCCCATGCTGTAATGGGTCGTGCCCGCCGGGCCGTATTCCACGATGACGCTCCCTTCGATGTTGAGCAGGCTCCAGAGAATGCCCATTCGGTCGCTGGGCAAGGGCAAAAAACGGGTCAGGCTCATCGGGGCATTCCTCCTTCGCGGATCTCCCTGGCTTCCTCTACGGACGCCAGCAGCTGCTTCATCAGGTATCCGGTGACTTCATACCCCAGCATGCCGCCGCCCATATCCGTGTGCACCTGGGCGATGCCCTTTTTGCGCAGGCGCATGGGATACTCGTGACCGAGATACAGCATGGGGCGCAGCTCGTCGTAGATATACTGCAGCGGGGAAATATTGGCCGCCAGGGTCATATACGGGTCCGCGCAGGCCAGGATACGCCGCACATCCTCCCTGTCCTCTTCCTCAATGCCGTGGCTCTGGATCAGCTGGGGCACCATGCCCAAGGAGGTCATATACGCGCAGCATTCCAGGCACCGGAAGGGCGTGTTGCCATACATGAAGGTGACACCCCGCAGCGCGTCCTTCGCCTGCCGGGCGGCTTCCTCGGCCTCCCGGCGCAGCGCGGACAATTCCGGCGGCAGGGGACGCTTCAGAAAACCGAAGAGGTTTTCATAGGCGACCGCGATATGGGCGGGATCCGTGAATTTATCGAAGAGTACGTATGGCGTGCCGAAGCTCCGCTTCATCTTCTTCGCCAGCGGCAGGCCGATATCGTTGACCACGATATTCACCGTCGCCGCGGGAGCGCGCCGGATCTCCCCCACCGTGCAGCCGCTGGGCAGCTGCGCGCCGATGGGGACGCCCGCGTTTTTCAGCACCCGGGAAAGCTCCGTATCCTCAAAGCGGCCCATCCTCTGGCCGATCACGTTGACGCTCCCGTCCTTCTCCTGCCGCTCCATCAAGCCAAAGCAGGCCGTGATGGCGCGCTCCACGCCGGGCATATGGTTCTCGCACTTGAAATGCTCGGTATGCACCGCCATGGCGGGAACGCCGTATCGCTCCGACATGGCGTCGGCCACCGCGTCGAAATCGTCGCCGATGATCTCCGGAACACAGGTCGTCACGATGAACACCGCTTCCGGCCGCGCCTCCTCCATCAGCTCGGCAAAGGCCTCCTCCACCTTTTTCGCGCAGCCGAAGGTGATATCGTGCTGATCGATGGTCACGGACACGCAGCGCCCCGCCAGCCCGCCCCAATCCTCGCTGTGGATGGTCATATGCTTGGTGTAATAGGCGCATTCGTCCGTGGCCCTCTCCGGTGGGGCTCATGCCGACCGCCAGCACCACGTCGGGATGCAGATCCAGCGCGGTCTCGTAATCGATGGGGGCCATGAAGGTCGCGTCGTTTTCGTAGACGTTGGTCAGGCCGATCATTTCCGCCATGGAGCCGAGGGTGCCGCCCTTGGTCTGGATGTAATGAGAAGGCGGCGCGGATTGGAGCACCATCACCGTTTTGCCCGCCAGCTGCTCCCTGGAAGCGGAGAGCTTCTCTTCCAGTCCCGCAAAGGCGTTCAGCATCTCTTCGCCCGCCCCGCTGCCCTTGCCGAACGCGTCGATCAGGGCCACGGTCTGGGCCTTGATGGAATCATAGGAAACCGTGTGTCCCGCGTCCACGTAGTACACGGGGATGCCCGCGCCCGTCAGCACGGCGCCGTAGGTGTCCTGGCTTGTACTGCCCAGGATCACCAGATCCGGCTCCATGGCCACCACGGTCTCAATATCGAAGTTCGCGTTGTGGGACAGCTGCAGCAGCGTGGCGTCCGCCATGGATTCCGGCCACGTGACCACAGAAGAGGACGGCGCGGCGATGATCTTCACGCCCAGCTTGCACAGCGCCAGCACGGGGCTGGTGCTCATGCACACCACGCGCTCCGGCATCTTCTCCAGCACGACGGGCTCGGTAAAGCCCTGCGCCTGCATGTTCTCCGGGTACTCGATGGTGACGGCGCCATCGGCGCTGGCCACGCCCATCAGCCCAAGCATCATGGCGGCGGCAAGGATCAGAGACAGCAGTTTCTTCATTGTGGATTCTCCTTTTCGTTATTGATTATCCAAAGCTTCCAGCTGATCGATCAGGTTGTTCACGCTGTCGATCACCTGCAGGCCCTTGGAACTGACGTAGTCCTTGCCCAGATACACGATCCGGTTGTTCGCGATCGCGTCCATGGTGTTCCACAGATCCGGGTTTTCGGCAAAGGCGGCTTCATCCTGCTCTTTGACCGCTTCCGCGTCGGACGCGGGCGAAATGGCAAAGATGATCTCCGGATTCAGCTTGATGATGGTCTCGGTATCGGTCATCACGTTGCGCTGGGAAGGATCGAACACGGAATCCGCAAGGTTTTCATAGGGCAGATGGGTCAGGATGCTCCCCAGGTAGCCTTCCGACGTCTGCAGATAGGTGCCGGGCGTGTAGAAGAAGATCAGCATGGTCTGCGTGTCCCGGCTGGCGGTGAACGCGGAGGCGCGCGCCTCCACCGCTTCAAATTCGGACGCGATGGCCGCGGTCATTTCGTCGCCGCCGAATGAGCGGGCCAGCGTGATCGCCTCCTCCTTCGTCTGGCCGTAGGCGATCGAGGGGCCTTCGCTGGTGTAGTAGACCGGAATGCCCGCCGCGGCGAGCTGCTCGCCGTAGGCCTCCTTCTGGTAGCTGCCGACGATCAGCAGGTCCGGCTCCAGGGCGACGATGCTTTCGATATCCATGCCGCTCATGCCGGTGGCGATGGTGGGCAGCTCGTACACCCAATCCGGGTGCTCCGCGTTCGCCACCAGCGTCGTGACCGCGACGGGGTGGATGTCGCAGCGCACCAGGATCTGCAGCGCGGAATTCGACAGGCACACGATGCGCTCCGGCATTGCGTCCAGGACCAGCGTTTCGCCCTCGCTTTCCTGTATGTAGGAGGGGTAGTACAGAGTCACGGGCGTTTCCTCCGCCGCGGCGAAGGACGCCAGGCCCAGGGCCAGTATCGTCGCGAGCACCAAAGACAGCAGCTTCTTCATGGATCGTTCTCCTTTTCTTCTTGCGTATGAAGACAGGCCCTACGCCTGATCATCATTCTGCGTCAATGCCAGGATGGTCTTCGCCAGTTCCCGATAGATATCGCACATGGGCGATTCGGGAACGCATTCGAACACGGTCCCCCCGCCCGCCTCCGCCGTTTGGATATCGCCGCAGCGCGGAATGCGGGCGACCACTTCCGTGCCGATCTCCTTCGCAGCCTGGTACACGATGGCGTCTTCGTTCTCGATGTTCCGGCTGTTCTGGATGAGCCCGCCCAGCCTCGCGTAGCCGCGGCTTGCAAAATTGCGCACAGCGCGGGCGATATTGTCCGCCGCGTACAGCGCCATCATTTCCCCGCTGGAGACGATGAACACCTCCCGGGCGTACCCTTCCCGGATGGGCATGGCGAAGCCGCCGCATACCACGTCGCCCAGTACGTCGTAAACGACGATATCTGGCCGGTAGGTTTCAAAGGCCTCCAGTTCGGCCAGCTTTTCAAAGGCAGAGATAATCCCCCGGCCCGCGCAGCCGATCCCCGGAGTCGGCCCGCCGCTCTCCACGCACAGGACGCCGTTGTACCCTTCGAATACGATATCCGTCAGCTCCAGCTCGTCGCCCTTTTCCCGAAGCTGGTTCAGCACCGTGGGGATGCGCCGGCCCTTCATCAGGCCCTTGGTGGAATCCGCCTTGGGATCGCAGCCGACTTGCATGACCCTGTACCCCATGGCGGAAAGCGCCGCCGACAGATTGGAGGTCGTGGTGCTTTTCCCGATGCCGCCTTTTCCATAGATCGCAATCTTTCGCATGATGACTCCACGTTTTCTTCCTCTCTCTTCCATTGACAAGGAGGAGCGGAAGGATTACAATATCATTGTTAGAGTAATCTAACTAATGGATATTATAGCACGGCCCGTTCCCCGGCCGCCTGCAATATCTATTGGAAAATCTCCAAAATCTTGTCATCGAGCGTGAGAACAGAATGTCGGAACACGAGGAAGACGCCGCCTATCTGGAGCTGATCTACAACCTGCATTCGATCTGCGAGGCCCTGGCGTACGACGGCCTGGAAAGCGCGCGCGCGATGCTTTCCGAGCGGATCAAACACGTCGCGGCGGCGCACGGCGGCGCCATTCCCACCGTCGACGGCATGATCCTGATCACTTCCCTGAACCGCAGCCTGTATGATTTTTTCCAGTTCTATCTGCACGTCAGCTTTACAAAATGCTGCTACGAAAACCGCGTGCATCTGGACATGATGCGCGATAACGAGGCGATCTACCGCGCGGGCGTCAAGGTCCTGTCCGATTACAACCACGCGTTCTCGGACAACCGGGAGATCTGCAACCATATGGA
>CACZOT010000292.1 GCA_902782795.1 uncultured Eubacteriales bacterium
AGAAGAAGGTGAGCAGGAGGATGCGGATGTGGCTGCCGTCCACGTCGGCATCGGTCATGCAGACGATGCGGTGGTAGCGCAGGTTGGCGGTGGAGAACGTCTCGTCGAAGCCGCCGCCGAAAGCCGTGATCATGGCCTTGATCTCGTCGTTGCCGAGCATGCGGTCCTTGCGCACCTTTTCCACGTTGAGGATCTTGCCGCGCAGAGGCAAAATGGCCTGGAAGAAGCGGTCCCGCCCGGTCTTGGCGCTGCCGCCGGCGGAATCGCCCTCGACGAGGAAGATCTCGCACTTGGAGGGATCGCGCTCCGTGCAATCGGCGAGCTTGCCGGGCAGGGAGGCGGATTCCAGAGCGGTCTTGCGGCGGGTGAGATCCCTCGCCTTGCGGGCGGCCTCGCGGGCGCGCTGGGCCTGCAGGCACTTATCGATGACGGAGCGGGCCACGGAGGGGTTTTCCTCCAGGAAGACGGCCAGCTTTTCGCTCACGAGCCCGTCCACCAGGGGCCGCACCTCGCTGTTGCCCAGCTTGGTCTTGGTCTGGCCCTCGAACTGGGGCTCCTCCAGCTTGACGCTGACGATGGCCGTGAGGCCCTCGCGGATGTCGTCGCCGGTGAGGTTCGGGTCGGCCGCCTTCATGAGGCCGGATTTGCGCCCGTAATCGTTGATGACGCGGGTGAGGGCGCTGCGGAAGCCCTGCAGGTGCGTGCCGCCCTCGGGGGTGTGGATATTGTTGGTGAAGGAGAAGACGCTCTCGTTGTAGCCGTCGTCCCACTGGAAGGCGACCTCCACGCTGGAGCCGTTCTTTTCGCCGGTGATGTAGATAGGCGGCTGAAAGAGCGCCGTCTTGTTGCGGTTCAGGTACTCCACGAAGGAGACGATGCCGCCCTCGTAGTGGTAATCCTTGACCTGGGGCTCCTCGCCGCGATCGTCCGTGATGGTGATGCGCAGGCCCTTGTTGAGGAAGGCCATCTCGCGCATGCGGGTGTAGAGCGTCTCGAAGTCGAACTCGCCGGTCTCGAAGATGCCGGGTTCGGGCACCTCGCCGGTGCGGACGTCCGGCCAGAAGCGCACAGCCGTACCGGTCTTGTCCGTCTCGCCGAGATCCTTGAGATCGTAGAGGACCTGCCCGCGCTCGTATTCCTGCCGGTAGGCGCGGCCGTCCTTCCAGACGTTTACCTCCAGCCGCTTGGAGAGCGCGTTCACGACCGAGGCGCCCACGCCGTGCAGGCCGCCGGAGACCTTGTAGCCCCCGCCGCCGAACTTGCCGCCCGCGTGCAGGATGGTCATGCAGACCTCGACCGCGGGCCGGCCGATCTTGGGATGGATATCGACGGGGAAACCGCGGCCATTGTCCACGACCGAGACGGAGCCGTCCTTGTGCAGAGTGACGACGATGTGCGTGCAGAAGCCCGCCAGGGCCTCGTCCACGGCGTTGTCCACGATCTCGTACACGAGATGATGCAGCCCGCGCACGTCCGTCGAGCCGATGTACATACCCGGCCTGCGGCGGACGGCCTCCAGGCCTTCCAGGACCTGTATTTCACTAGCGTCGTAATGGTTTTCGCCTTGCATGGTCTTCCTCCAGAAACGCGCGCCGCGCGTTCGATTCCTACCTTATATTATACCACATTTCTGTATGCCGCGGTGGCTCTTGCTCAATTCCTAATTTATGATTAACATGCGGGCGGATACGCCGAAGGCCGCGGCGCATTTTGCGCCGCGGCCTTCGGCCCGGCAGAGGGGAGCTCCCCTCTGCACTCCCCCGAGAAACACGGGGCGTTTCGTTCCTTCCGCGGTGGAAGGCAATGTCCGCGGCGTCAGAACTCGAGTTCATAGCGCGCGCCGTGGGAGAGCAGCAGGCCGTCCACGAGCCGCAGGCGCAGGATAATCGTATCCGGATCGGCAGGGTCGGTGTGGCCGTTGTCCAGCCAGAGCGCGAACGCTTCCCGCAGGCGGGCGGCGAGGCGGGCGTTCTCCGGCGCGGAGAACGGGCCGAGGTTTTCTGCGAGGGCGTGGCCAGTGAACCATTCTCCCGCCACGCCGACATGCGCGTTGGCCGCGATCTGCCGCATTTTGTTGGACCGGGCGTTGGTGACGCAGATAAAGCAGCCGTCCTCATACCAGGCGTCTACGGTGCGGACGCTGGGAAACGCGCCGTCGAACGTCGCCAAGGCGATCAGGGAATCTTTTCCGAAGCGCTCGGAGAGGATCTGCAGCGCGGTCGCATTGGGCCTCATGGGGTTCCCTCCTTGAAAGGATGATAGTGGAAACGCTGCACGTGCGGGCCCTTGCACCCCACATGGCGCGCCAAAGAGGATGCGCGCCCGGCGGGATGGCGGCCTGCGGCCGCGGCAGGCCG
>CACZOT010000293.1 GCA_902782795.1 uncultured Eubacteriales bacterium
AGGTCGTCCTCCGTGGGGCCAAGTCCGCCGGTGGTGATGACGATATCGCTGCGGGAGAGGGCCGTCTCCAGTGCCTCGCGCACGCGGCCGGGGTTGTCGCCCACGACGGTGTGGCGGTAGAGCGCCACGCCCAGCTCCGAGAGGCGTCGGGAAATGTACTGCGCGTCCGTATTGGCGATCTGCCCCATGAGGAGCTCCGTGCCGATGGAGAGGATTTCCGCGACCATGTTCGTTCCCTTCCTACATATCCGTGATGATGTCCCGGTTTTTCCAGATGCACTCCGCGCCGGAGAAGACCGTCAGCGCCAGCGCCAGCGAGGCGGCGGCGAGGGCGACGGCGCGCCCCGCGCCCTCCGGCAGGAGCATGAGCAGCAGAACGGAGAGGATCTGGCAGGTAGTCTTGTATTTGCCCAGCATGTCCGCGGCGATGACGCGGTCCTTGAGCGCGGCCACGAGCCGGAAGCCGCTCACGGCCAGCTCCCGCGCCACGAACAGCGCGCACATCCAGGCCGGGAGCCGCCCCAGGCCGACCAGAAGGATCATCGGGCACATGACCAGCAGTTTGTCCGCCACCGGGTCCATGAACTTGCCGAAATCCGTGATGAGGCCGCGGCCGCGGGCGATGCGCCCGTCCGCGAAATCGGTGACGGCGGCGGCGGCGAAGAGCGCGGCCGCGATCCACAGGCAGCCCTTCTGAGCGTACATGCACAGGCAAACGGCGGGCGTCAGGGCGATGCGCGTGACAGTCAGGCGATTGGGCAGGTTCATTCCACCGCCTCCCCGATGAGATCATAGGCCCTGGCGGCCAGCATGCGTACGGGAACGAAGCTGCCCGGGGCGATCTCCCCCTGGGCGGTGAAGCGCACCACGCCGTCCACGTCCGGCGCTTCCAGCATCGAGCGGCCGATATACCGCCCGCGGGAATCGCGCTTTTCCACGAGGACCTCGGCCACCGAGCCCAGCCGTTCGCGTAGGACGGACTTGGAGACTGCCTGCTGCGCGCGCATGAGGCGGTCGTAGCGCTCCTGTTTGACCTCTTCGGGCACCTGGTCCGGCATGACGGCGGCCTTCGTGCCCTCCTCCGGGGAGTAGGTGAAGGCGCCCATCCGGGCGAAGCGCGCTTCCTTCACGAAGGCGAGCAGCTCCTCGAACTGCTCCTCCGTTTCGCCCGGGAAGCCGACGATGAACGTCGTGCGCACGGCGATTTTCCGTTCGCGGCACATCTTCAGCACCTCGCGGATGAGCTCGGGCGAGCCGCGCCGGTTCATGGCGCGCAGGATGGGCCCGTTGATGTGCTGCAGGGGCAGGTCCAGGTATTTGCAGACCTTCGGGAGCGCCGCGATGGCGTCGAGCAGCTCCTCGTTGGAGGTGTCCGGATAGCAGTAGAGCACGCGCAGCCATTTGACCGCGTCGATATCGCTGATCTCCCGGAGCAGCCGCGCCAGGATCGGCTTTTTTTCGCCGAAATCCACGCCGTAGCGGGAGGTGTCCTGGGCGATGAGGGTGAGCTCATGCGCGCCGCCCTCGGCGAGGGAGCGGCACTCGCGCAGGATATCGTCGTAAGGCCGCGAACGGTAGCGCCCGCGGATGAGGGGGATGGCACAGTAGGCGCAGCGGTTGTCGCACCCGTCGGAGATCTTCACGTAGGCGGACCATTTCGGCCCGGTGAGCACGCGCGGCGTCTGCAGGAAGCGCTCGCCTTCGCCGCAATGCAGGGGCCGGTCGCCTTGGTCGATGGAGCGGACGGTCTCGAGCAGGCGTCCGTATTCCGCCACGCCGAGGAAGCCGTCGATCTCCGGCATCTCCTTCTCCAGCTCGGCGCTGTAGCGCTGCACGAGGCACCCGGTGGCGAGGATGCGCTGGGGGCGGCCCGTCGCTTCGCGGGAACCGGCCATTTCCAGCAGGGCGGAGATGGCTTCCTCCTTCGCGCTCTCGATGAACCCACAGGTGTTGACGATGACCAGGTCCGCCTCTTCGGGGCGGGAGACGATCGCGTAGCCCGCCTCGCGCAGGGTGCCGAGCATGTTCTCGGAATCCACGCGGTTCTTCGCGCAGCCGAGGGCGACCATACCGATGGTTTTGATCATGGGAAAAACTCCTATCCGTATCAGGGCTGATCCTTATACTGGGCGTTGTACTGCTCGCGGGAGATGAGCACCTCACGCGGCTTGGCGCCGTCGGCCTCGGAGATGATCTTGCGGCGGGTCATCTCGTCGATGAGGCGGCCGGCGCGGGCGTATCCGATGCGCAGCTTGCGCTGGAGCATGGAGATGGAGGCCTGCTTGGCGTCGATAGCGGCCTCGATGGCCTGGGGGAGGAGATCGTCGTACTGCTCGTCGGCCTCCTCGCGCTCGGCGTCGTTCATGCCGGCCTTTTCCAGGTGTTCGGCGAGGTCCCCGTCGTAGGCGGCCTCATGGCGGTCCAGGATGTACCGGACGACGGATTCCACTTCCTTCTCGCTGACCCAGGCGCCCTGTACGCGCAGGGGCTTGTTGGTGCCGGAGGGGGCGTA
>CACZOT010000294.1 GCA_902782795.1 uncultured Eubacteriales bacterium
CGTGCCGATATAATCCGGGAGATCGGCGGCCATGCTGCCGCGCATCTCGTGGTTGCCGCGCAGGAAGACCACGGGGCGCTCGCCGTGGGTGATGCCCGCGGCGATCTCGTAGATCGCGAGGATGCCCTCGAGCGAAGAAGTCTCGATAAGGATATCCCCGTTCATGACGAGCAGGTCCATGTCCTCCCCGAAGAACGTTCCCACCGCGACGCCCTCTCCCACGCAGGAGTGGGTGTCGCCGATCTGCATAATGCGCAGTTCCCCCTCGTGCCAGGCTGGCCGGAAGGGCCAGGTCCGCCGCTCGACCGGGCCGGGCTCGGAGAAATAGTATTTCCGCTCCGCCAGTGGCCGGAAGCAGACCGTGTACTCTCGCGCCGCGTCCAGCGCTTCGCAGGGGACGCAGGCGCGGTGTACGGTCGTTTCGCTGCGCAGGAGGCCTCCCTTTTCGTCCAGATATTCCCTCCCGGCGACCTCGATCCAGGCCAGGCCCTTCTCCTGTGTATGGAAAAAGATCTGATACCCGCGTCCCACCAGGAACACGCACGGCGCGATATCGAACACGGTTCATTCCTCCTTTGTCAGCGGCAGGCCATCTCCAGCCAGGCGGAGATGTTCTCCTCCGGCATGACCAGCACGCTCCACGACATGCAGAAGTTCCGTCCGCCTCCGGCAGTGATCACACCGCGCGTTTCTGCGATGCGCCCCGGCGTCATTCTGGCGATGCCGGGCACGTCCACCGCCTCGACGCCCCAGAAGATCTCCTTGCCGAGCGCGGCGGCGAGTTCCTCCCAGGCACGGATCTGCCCCCGCAGCGGGTCCTCGCCGCAGAAAGAATCCAGCTCGGCGAGCCTGCCCGTCGCGCGGTCGAAGGCTTCGATCTCGTAGGGAAGCCCCGCCGGGGCTTGGGTGAAGCGGTAGATCATGGGCTTGACAAAGCTGCACAGGCGCAAAAGATCCACGACAGACTGCCCCACGAGATACGCCATGCGCGGTGGGAACAGATCTGCCGCTACCGCCATGCCTCGCCCGGCATAGTGCCTGGCGACCCGCTCCACCGCTCTGGTGATCGCGCCTGCGCGCAGATCGAAGAAGCGCTGGGCGTTCTCGTCCGCGAAGAGCACCCGCCCCTGGCGCAGGCCCGTAACGCGGAAGGTCTCCCTGTTCCCCGCGACCAGCGACGCGCGCAGGGCCTCCGCGTCCACGCCGCCCGCCGCGTACATCGCCATGCAATCGTCGCAGAAGCAGCTCAGCTGGCCCATGTCTCCATAGGAGAACGAGGGGTAGCGCACGCGGTCCAGGAACACGCCGTCGAAGGCGCAGCCCTGCATGGCTGCGTCCTGCATCTCCAGGAAGCGGTCGACGTTCGCCGCGCTTGCCGGGCAGCGGAAGTTGAATTCGCTCCCGTAGAGGCGAGGAAGCGCTCCGCCCGTGGCTGTGCGGATGGGATCGTACCGGAAGCGCTCGTCGTATTCGGCGAACAGCGGCGTCCATTGGTACGCCTTCGCGCCGGCGGCGTGCGCCATATCGCATAGACGCGCAAGGAAGCCGCGGTCCGCGCATTGGCCGGCGATGATCGCCGCCGGGCGCGTTTCCAGCATGCGCTCCACGATTCGCGCGACGCGCTCCTTCTGCGCCTCGTCCAGCTCTTCAAGCCCCCAAAGCTGATAGATCTCCATTCTACGCTCCTTTCTCCGGACCGGTCCTCATCAGAAGGCCGGGAAAAACCGCGGCAGGCGCTTCCCGCGCGCTTCGAGACGCCCATCCATGAGGACGCGCGCCAGCGAATGGACGGGATGGCAGGAAGCGCCGTCGTTCATTCCGCCAGATCGGCCAGGGCGCGAGCGACAGAGGCCGCGAAATCGTAATAGGGCTGCGCGAGGCACGCGGGCATATCGCCGGTGGCGATCTCCAGGTTGAAATAGCCCTGGAAGCCGATCTCCTTGAGCGCAGCTGCGAAGCCCTTGTAATCGAGGCGCTCGTAATGGCTGCCCATGGTGTAGGGCAGGATGTGTTCGTCCTGGGTGCCGCCGTTGCCGTTGACGTGGAGGGCGAAGAGCTTCTTGCCGTAGAGGCGCGCCATGGCCGCGATATCGATGCGGAAGAGATTGGCGTGGCCCGTATCGATGCAAAGGCCCACAAGATCGCTCCCGGCGCGTTCGGCCATGTAGTACAGGTCCTCGGGATACGACGCGTTGGCGTTCTTATAGCCCCAGGCCCAGATGTTCTCCAGCGCCAGACGGATCTGGTACTTCTCCAGCAGCGGCAGGAACTTTTCGATCAGGCGGCGGTTGCCCTCGCGGGTGCGCTCGAGGTCGTCCGCCACGTAATAGGGGTGCATGACGGCCAGGTGGCAGCCGATCTCGGCGGTCACCTCCAGGGCGCGCAGGTAGCTGGGCAGCATGAAGGCCTCGTATTCCTCGAAGGTGCCCGAGCCCGGGTGCGGGATATGGGCGTAATAGTACGGCAGGTGGGTCTGGGCGATCTCGAGCCCCTCGCCCTTGAGGGCGTCCGCCATGGCGAGGAGCTTGTCCCTCCAGGCGCTCTGCTGGATCTTCTCAGGCTCCATCTGGTTTTCGCAAAGGCTGAAATCGACGCCCTGGAAGCCGGCCTTGACCATCATACGCGCCGAGCCTGCCGCATCCACGCCGGCAATGCGCATCCCGTGGCTGAGTGATGTGGATATCTTCATTTCTCTCGCTCCTGTCCTCTATGGGGAAACGCGGCCGGAGGGATCCGGCCGCGTTTCCATTCTGAGATTGGTTGGATTATCCGAAGTATTCCGCGTTGAGTTCCTCGAGCAGCGGCTTCCACATGCCGGCGTTGTCGTCGATGAACTTGTTCCAGGCGGTCTCGATATCCTCGTCGCCGATGACGATGGCGGTCACGGCGCCGGCGATATCCACGGAGTAGACGTTCTTGGTCTCGCTGCTGTAGAGGAAGTAGTCATAGTTGTAGGGAAGCACTTCCGCTTCAGACTTGACCTCGTAGGCGTGCAGGCAAGCTTCCTGGACCCAGGTCGGGTAAGCAGGGCTGACGAAGTTAAAGTCGTCAGAGAGCATGCCCAGCTGACGCCAGACACGGTAGCTCGGGTTGCGGTCGTACGGGCCGATGATGGAGCCGTCTTCGTTCTTGGCGGCGTCCAGGTATGTGGGCTTGCCTTCGGCGTCGTATTCCCACTCAACGCCGGGGACGCCCACCTGGCAGGTGACGATGCCCTCTTCGGAGCAGAGGTAATCGATCAGGGCCAGGC
>CACZOT010000295.1 GCA_902782795.1 uncultured Eubacteriales bacterium
AGTGACTTTCGACATCGACGCCAACGGCATCGTGCACGTCTCCGCCAAGGACCTGGGCACGGGCAACGAGCAGAAGATCACCATCACCGCGTCCTCCAACCTCTCCGAGGCCGATATCAAGAAGGCCATGGACGAGGCCGAGAAGTACGCCGCCGAGGACAAGGCCCGCAAGGAAGAGGTCGAGACCTTCAACCATTGCGACAACCTCATCTACCAGACCGAGAAGACCATGAAGGATCTGGGCGACAAGCTCGATCCCGCCGACAAGGCCCGTCTCGAGGACGAGCTGGGCAAACTGCGCAAGACCCGCGAAGGCAACAACGCCGCCGAGATCAAGACCGCAATGGACGCTTTCACCCAGATGTCCTACGAGATCTTCGGCAAGGTCTACCAGCAGTCCGCGCCGCAGGGCGATCCGAACGCCCAGGGCGCCTATACCGACCCGAACGCCGGCCAGTCCTCCCAGAGCGACGACGGCACGGTCGAGTCCAGCTTCACGGACGAAAAGTAATCCCAAGCGCTCCTTCCCGGGCGCGCCAGGAAACGGTCAGGGCGGGGGAGACCTGCCCTGACGTTTCCGGTTTATCCGGACACGAGTGCAAGAAGGTGCAAAAATGGCTAAACGCGACTACTACGAGGTCCTGGGCCTGAAAAAGGGCGCCACGGAGGATGAGATCAAAAAGGCCTACCGTCAGCTGGCCAAAAAGCTCCATCCCGACCTCAACCCGGACGACCCCAACGCCGGGGAAAAATTCAAAGAGCTCAACGAGGCCTACGGCGTCCTGTCCGACCCGCAGAAGAAGGCCGCGTACGATCAATACGGCTTCGACGGCCCCAGCATGGGCGGCGGAGCGGGCGGCTCCGGCTTCGGCGGGTTCGGGTTCGGGGGCGGCGGAACGAGCGGCTTCGGCGGCGGCGGAACGAGCGGCTTCGGCGGCTTCGACGATATCCTGAACTCGTTCTTCGGCGGCGGCATGGGCGGCTCGGCGCGGTACTCCGGCCCCATCGACGGGGACGATCTGCAGATGCAGATCACCATCACCTTCGAGGAAGCCGCCAAGGGCTGCGAGAAGGAGATCAACGTCGTGCGCGACGAGGAGTGCGCGGAGTGCGGGGGCACCGGCGCGAAAAAGGGCACCAGCCCCACCACCTGCCCCACCTGCAAGGGCACCGGCCAGGTGCGCGTCACCCAGAACACCCCCTTCGGCCGCATCCAGAACGTGCGCGCCTGCGACGCCTGCCGCGGCACGGGCAAGATCATCAAGGAGCCCTGCCCGCGCTGCAACGGCCGCGGGAGGCTGCGCACCTCCAAAAAGCGCACCATCCGCGTGCCCGCCGGCATCGACAACGGCCAGATCATCACCGTGCGCGGCCAGGGCGAACTGGGCGAACGCGGCGGCCAGCCGGGCGATCTGCAGATCTTCGTCACCGTGCGCCCGCACCGCTACTTCACCCGCAAGGGCTACGACCTGTACTGCGAGGTGCCCGTCACCTTCTCGCAGGCGGCCCTCGGCGCCCAGATCGACGTGCCCACGCTCGACAAGCCCGTCAAGTACGACGTGCCCGAGGGCACGCAGCCGGGCACGACCTTCCGCATCCGCGGCCAGGGCGTGCAGCAACTGCGCGGCTCCGGCAAGGGCGATCTGTTCGTGAAGGTGAACGTGGAGGTGCCCAAGAAGCTCACGGAAAAGCAGAAGGACCTCCTGCGCCAGTTCGATTCCTCCATGACGGGCCGCGAGTACGAGCAGAAAAAATCGTTCTTTGACCGCATGAAGGACGCTTTCGGTGGATAACCAGAAAATAGCGCTGTCCGGAGATCGCCGGGCGGCGCTTTTCGCGCCGCAACGGAAAGGAGATATGCCCATGGATCTCTTCGAAGCCATCGCCACCCGCCGCTCCACGCGTCGCTTCCTGCCCGATCCCGTCCCGCGGGAGCTGCTGGAGAAGATCGTCGAGGCGGGCCGCCTCGCGCCCAGCGGCGGCAACAATCAGAGCACCCGGTTCATCGTCATCCAGGACCGCGCGGTCCTGGCGGATCTGGCCCGCATCGCCGAGGGCGAATTCGCGCGGATGGAGGCCGGCCACGACACGTATAAATCCCTGCGCAATTCCATCGAGGCCTCGAAAAGGGGCGGGTACGTTTTCCACTACGACGCGCCCGCGCTGATCGTCACCGCCAACAAAAAGGGGTACGGCAACGCCCTAGCGGACTGCGCCTGCGCCCTGGAGAACATGATGCTCGCCGCCAACGCGCTGGACCTGGGCAGCTGCTGGATCAACCAGCTGCGCTGGCTCACGGACCACGCGCCGATCGAGGAATATCTGCGCCGCCTCGGCATGGCCGAGGACGAGTGGGTCTGCGGCGCGCTGGCCGTCGGTTACGGCGCGGGCGGCGCTCCCGTGCGCGCCCCGCTCGCGCATCCGGGAAATCCCGTGGTGTGGCGTTAATCGGGGCGCGTCAGGCAGAGGGCTCCGCCCTCTGCACTCCCGCCAGGGGGAATGATTCCCCCTGGACCCCTCACTTGGGGAAATAGAAAAATAAATGGCTCCGGTATCCTGTCACAAGGGTACCGAAGCCATTTTCTTTTCGAGAAAATGCATTCCAGCAATCTCCTCCAATATGGGATTCTTAGGGGCCCCTGGACCATTTAGCAGGAGCCAGGGGACAGCGTCCCCTAGCGTTTTCTCTTCGCAGCAGGCGGGGAGAATCTTTTTCCCGCCAGGCAGGAAAACCCCGCGCGCGTGAAGAATTCTTAACAAATACATTAGCGTCGAGCGAAGGAGGCAACCAGCATGCAGCAAGTGGAACGAAGCGGAGACGGCATCCGCCGTCTGCGCCAGGAGAAGGGCGCGACCCTGGCCTGGCACGAGGGCTCGGGCGTCGGGCTGATCGAGAAGGACGGCCTGCGCTTCAAGGACATGGAGCGCACGGGCGAGCTCGTCCCCTATGAGGATTGGCGCCTGCCCGCCGCCGAACGCGCCCGCGACCTGGCCGCGCGCCTTTCGATCGAAGAGATCGCCGGGCTGATGCTCTATTCGCCGCACCAGATGGTGCCGCCCGTGGCGGGCGGTCCGTTCCGCGGCACCTTCGGCGGAAAGGATTTCGCCGAGAGCGGCATGCAGCCCTACGCGCTTTCCGACCAGCAGAAGGAATTCCTGGAAAACCGGCACATCCGCCATATCCTCATGACGCGGGTGCAGGACGCCGCGACTGCCGCCCGGTGGTCCAACGAGCTGCAGAAGAAGGCGGAGGCCCTGCCGCACGCCATCCCCGTGAACATCTCCTCCGACCCGCGCAGCGGCGCGCGCGGCGACACGGGAGCGGAGTTCAAATCCGCCGGCGCGGACGTGAGCAAGTGGCCAGAGGGCATCGGCTTCGCCGCGTGCTTTGATCCGCAGGTCGTGCGCCAGTTCGCCCACGACGCCTCCATCGAATACCGCGCCCTGGGCATCACCACGGCCCTCGGCCCGCAGATCGACCTGTGCACCGAGCCGCGCTGGATGCGCTTTGCCGACACCCTGGGCGAGAAACTCGAGGACGTCAAGGAGCTGGTCAAGGCCTACTGCGACGGCATGCAGACCACGCCCGGCAGCGCCGACGGCTGGGGCCGCGAGAGCGTCAATACCATGGTCAAGCACTGGCCCGGCGGCGGCACCGGCGAGGGAGGCCGCGACGCGCACTACGCCTTCGGAGAGTACGCGGTCTACCCGACGGACAACGCCGCAGAGCACGAAAAGCCCTTCACCGAGGCGGCCTTCCGCCTGGACGGCCCCACCGGCTGCGCTTCCGCCGTCATGCCGTATTACACCGTCTCCTGGGGGCTGGACCAGTACGGCCGCAAGGTCGGCAATTCTTACAGCCGCACCATCGTGCACGATCTGCTGCGCGGGAAGTACGGCTTCGGCGGGGTCGTCTGCACGGATTGGGGCATCACCCAGGACCCCCTGCCCACCATCGACGGCTTCGGCAGCCGCTGCTACGGCATGCAGGAAATCTCCGAGCCGCGCCGCATGCTCACCGCAATCGGCAACGGCGTGGACCAGTTCGGGGGCAACGACGACCCCACTCCCATCCTCGAGGCGTTCCGCATCGGCTGCGGCGAAGTCGGCGAGGAGGCCATGATGGAGCGCATGCGCGAATCCGCGGCACGGCTGCTCGTCAACATCTTCCGCTGCGGCCTCTTTGAGGACCCGTACCTCGACCCCGAGGAATCCGCGCGCGTGGTCGGATGCGAGGAGTTCCGCCGCCACGGCGAGGAGGCCCAGCGCAGGAGCGTTGTGCTGCTCAAGAACCGCGGCGCGGCCCTGCCCCTCCGGGAAGGCCTGCGCGTGTACGTCCCCAAGAGGAAGATCGGCGTGAGCAAAGCCTTCTTCCGCGGCGATATCCCCGCCCACGAAGAGGACCCCGTCGAGACGGCCGTGCTCTCCCGCTACGCCGTGCGCGTCGATACCCCCGAGGGGGCCGACGTGGCCCTCGTCTTCGCCGAGAGCCCGGCCTGCAATCCCTACGACGCCGCCGACGCGGCGCGGGGCGGCAACGGCTACCTGCCCATCACATTGCAGTACCGCCCCTATACCGCGGCCACTGCGCGCGAGCCCTCCATCGCCGGCGGCGATTTCCGCGAGGATTTCACGGACCGCAGCTACCGCGGCAAGACCAACACCTGCTGGAACGAGAGCGATCTGGACAACATCCTCGCCTGCCGAGCGGCCATGGGCGCAAAGCCCGTGATCGTCGTGGAGACTCTGCGCAACCCCATGGTGGTCTCCGAGTTCGAGCGGGAGACCGACGCGCTTGTGGCGGAGTTCGGCGTCTCGCGCGAGGCGGTGCTGGATGTGCTCTTCGGCCGCGCCGCGCCGCAGGGGCGCCTGCCGGTGCAGCTGCCGCGCGATATGGCGACCGTCGAGGCCCAGAGCGAGGACCGCGCCCTGGATATGGAGCCCCACGTGGACGAGACCGGCCGCGCCTACGATTACGGCTTCGGCATCGGCTTCGACGGGAAGGAGCTCAAATAAACCGCGTGTAACGTCAGCGGGGCGGCAGGCTACCTGCCGCCCCGATTTCTGAGAGATATCATGGGCGGGAAGGGAGAGGACACAATGGAGGAAAAGAAGATGGACCGACGAGTGAAATTCGACCGCGAAAACACCAAGCGCGTTGTGGCCAAGTTGAACATACACACCGACGCCGACATTCTCGCCCACCTGGAGACCGTGGGCAACGTCCAGGGCTACATCAAGCGCCTGATCCGGGAGGACATCGAAAGAGGAAAGCAAAACGCGTAGCAAACCACGGGGGCCGCGCGACAAAAGGAGAAAAAAGAAGCGTCCGAAACAATGTTTTCGGACGCTTTGTGGTCAGTCTGTCCGAAAAGTAAGCAAAAAAGCAGAAAAAACCAAAAGGAAAAAGAGGCGGCGTGTCGAATATATACAGAGGGAGAGATGAAACGAGAGGAGCAGCGCCTATGCAATATAT
>CACZOT010000296.1 GCA_902782795.1 uncultured Eubacteriales bacterium
AGAAGAAGGGCGGGCGTCCCCTCCGGGACGCCCGCTCCAAGCCCTGTGGACCGGTCCGTCAGATCCGCCCCCTGCAGGCGGCTCTCTCTACTCCACGCGGCATCTGTGGCAATTCACGTCGTCCGACCAGACGAGCCCGACCCGCTCCGGAATGTCCAAGCCCCAGGAGCGGATGATCCGTACCGTGTCTTCCAGCACGCGCTTCGCCATCTCCCCATCGGCCGGATAGCGCCGCGTTTCCCGCAAGGGCTTGATCTGCCGTCCGGACAGAGCGTACACGGCGGCGGGCAGGCCGATGTCCGCGTCCAGCGCGCGAGAGACGCACTGAAACTGGAACCAGCCGTAATTGTTGAAGGTGCTCATTGCCGGAGAACTCCAGTTTTTCCTGGCCCAGGCCATGTATTCCCGGTCGTCATGCACAGGCGCTGAAAAGCGCTTGAGCGCATCGTTTACCAGAGCGCGCAGCTCCGAGAGCTTTTCCTCTTCCCCGTAGGATCTCCAGAAGGCGACGGCGAAATCATTCACCAGCCTCTCCTCTTCCGCAGGATGCGCTCGTGGCTGCGCGCCGCACATGGCGATGATATGGCCGAGCTCATGAACGAGATTGTACCAATGGAAATACAGCTCATACCGACGCTGCGCCCGCTCGCCGAACAATCCGCGCAGCATGTCCCTCTGCGCGTCGTCCGCGCGGTCCCAAGAGCCGGTCTCGATACAAAACCGCCGCTCCATCGCGCTCACCACTCGGCGATGCAGCCGTCGCTGTCGCGCCAGATGGGGTTGTGCCAGTCATGGCCCTCGGCGGCCATCCTGCGCACGTATTCCTCGTCCACCTCCACGCCCAGGCCCGGCGCGGTGAGCAGATCGCAATAGCCGTCCTTCCAGCGGAAGATCTCGGGGTTCTTGAGGTAGTTGAGCAGATCGTACCCCTCGTTATAGTGGATGCCGGCGCTCTGCTCCTGGATGAAGGCGTTGGGCGTGCAGAAATCCACCTGCAGGCAGGCGGCCAGGGCGATGGGCCCGAGGGGGCAGTGCGGGGCCACGGCCACGTCGAAGCACTCTGCCATGGCGGCGATCTTGCGCGTCTCCAGGATGCCGCCCGCGTGGCTCACGTCCGGCTGGATGATATCCACACCGCCGCGGCGCAGCATGCTCTTGAAGCCCCAGCGCGTAAAGTTCCGCTCGCCCGTGGCGATGGGGATCTCCACCGCGCGGCGCAGCTCCAGGAACTCCTCCTCGTTTTCGCAAAGGACCGGCTCCTCCACGAACATGAGGCCGTAGGGCTCGAGCTTCTTCATGAGCACGCGCGCCATGGTCTTATGCACGCGGCCGTGGAAATCCACGGCGATGCCCAGATCCGGCGCGACCTTGCGGATGGCCTCGACCCGCTCCACGGTGGCGTCCAGCTTCTTGTAATCGTCGATCCACTTCAGCTCGTCCGTGCCGTTCATCTTCACGGCGCGGTATCCCTGAGCGACGGCCTCCAGCGCGGCGGCGGCGGTGTCGCGCGGGTGGTCCCCGCCGATCCAGCGGTAGACCTGGATGCGGTCGCGCGCTTTGCCGCCCAGCATCTGCCAGACGGGCATGCCGTGGTACTTGCCCTTGATGTCCCAAAGGGCCTGCTCGATGCCGGAGAGGGCGCTCGTCAGAACGGGGCCGCCGCGGTAAAAGCCCGTGCGGTACAGCGTCTGCCAGATGTCCTCGATGTCCTCTGCGCTGCGGCCGACGATCACCTTGGCGTATTCCTCCACCGCCGCGGCCACGGTCGCCGCCTTGCCCTCGATGACCGGCTCGCCCCAGCCTTCGACGCCGCTCTCGGTCGTGATCTTCACAAACAGCCAGCGCGGCGGTACCTGGAACAGCTCCACGGTTTTGATTTTCATCTGTATGCTCCCTTTCTGCGCGTCGATCGCCGTCTTCGCGCAAATGATAGCACGCCGCGCCGGGCGGCGTCAACCGGAGGGAATCGCGGGGGAGTAACGGCATGGGACGCCGCGCCGGCAGGCCTGGCAGGGGACTCTGTCCCCTGGACCCCTGCTTAAGGGACTTCGTCCCTTAAGAATCCCATCTTGGGGAATTTGGGGAATCACAAAAAAGAGCGGCAAAGGGCTCCTGCATCCTTTATTGAAAGGATACCGGAGCCCGTTTCTTATTCAAATCCCCCAGTTGAGGGGTCCAGGGGGACTCATTCCCCCTGGCGGGAGTGCAGAGGGCTCCGCCCTCCGCCGGGGTCCAGGGGCGGAGCCCTCTGCTAGGGTGTGGGGCGGAGCCCCCCGCGTCAGGTCTTGCTCTGCGGGGTGAGGGAGCCGCGCACTTCTTTATAATCCTGAACGATCTCATGGAGCAGCTCCGGGTGCTCGAAATGGCGGGAATAGACGAGGTTGATCTCGCGCACCATGCTCAGGTCCTCGATGGGCAGGCAGACGATCTTCTTTTTGCGCAGCTCGTCCAGGCAGACGCTCTGGGGCAGGACGGAGACGCCGAAGCCGCGGCGAATGAGGTCCTTGATGGTGGCGATGTTGTCGATCTCCATGATGACGTTGAACTCCTCGATGCGCATGTTCTGGCTGGCCAGGGAGGAAACGAAGAGGTTGCGCGTGTTCGAGGAGGGCGAGCGGAGGATGAGCTTCTCCTTCTTGAGCTCGTCGATGGTGACGATGGAGTGCCTCGCCAGGGGATGCGAGGGCGAGACGGCGAGGACGAGCGTGTCCGTATCCAGAACGATGTGGTTCAGGGAGGAATCGTTGAATTTGCCCTCCACCACGGCGAAATCCAGCTCGTAGTTTTTGAGCATGGAGTGGAGGTTGTCGCTGGTGTTGGTGACGATCTTGATGGTGATGTCGCTGTAGCGCTCCACGCACTTGGCCAGCGTCTCGGCGATAGGGTTGCTCTCGGCGGTATGGGTGATACCCACGGTGAGGTACTTGATCTGCATGCGCTCGCTCTTGAGCTGCTGCTGCAGGTTCTGGTAGAGGGCCAGCATGCGCCGGGCGCACATCACGGCCAGTTCGCCCTCGCGCGTGACGCGCAGGGCGTTGTTGGCCCGTTCGAAGATCTTGATGCCCAGGTTCTTCTCCAGGGCGGAGATATGCTGGCTGACGGCGGGCTGCGTCAGGGAAAGCTGCTCCGCCGCGCGGGTGAAGCTGCCCGTCTCGTAGACCTTGACCAGGGAAATGAGCTTGGGATCGATCATACCTTTGCCTCCGCTGCGGCGCCTTTATTGTCGATATAGCGTGCGAAGAAGGCGCGAAGCATAATCATCGAGGTGACGAAGCAGACGATGTCCGCGATGGGCGTCGCCCAGACGATGCCGTAGATCGGGTAGAGAAGGCGCAGAACGAACATGAGCGGGATATCCAGCAGGCCCTTCCTCAGGATGGCCAGGACGAAGGAGCGCTTGCCGTGGCCCACCGCCTGGAAGAAGCTGATGACCGAATACGCCGCCGCGGAGAACGGCCCGCCGATGCAGAGGATGCGCAGGAACCTGGCGCCGTAATCGACGGATTCGGACGCGTGGCGGATGAAGAGCATGATCATGAAGCGGCTCAGGGTGAGGTTCACGATCATGCATACCGCGGAGAGGCCCACGCTGATGGCCATGGAGAGGGTGAGCACCGAACGCATGCGCTTGTGGTTGCCCGAGGCGTAGTTGTAGCCCAGCAGGGGCAGCACGCCCTGCGACATGCCGCGCGCCAGGCTGTGGGCGAGCATGTTCACCTTCTTGGCCACGCCGATGCCGGCCTGGGTGGCCGTGCCCGCCATGGACATGAGGTTGTCCAGCACCGCGTAGGAGATGTTTTCCATCAGCGTCATGAGGCAGGCCGGAAGGCCCGCGGAGAGGATGCCGCCGGGGATGCCGTCCTCGAAGCTCTTCTTGTTCCACCGGAAGGAGAGCACGGAGCTGCCGCGGAAATGCCGCAGGATGACGACGTAATACACCATGGCCGCCGTGTTGGACAGCGCCGTGGCGATGGCCGCGCCCAGGGCTTCGTTCCCCTTGGGCAGGATCACGAACATGAACAGGGGGTCCAGCGCCATGTTGAGCACGCCGCCCATGGCGATGCCGATGCTGGCGTGCAGGCTCCGCCCTTCGGAGCGCACCAGGTGGGAAAAGAAGGTGTTGAGGGCCGTGGGCAGGCCGCCCAGCACGACCGTCACCAACAGGTACGATTCCGCGAAGCGGTGCACCGTCCCGTCCGAGCCGCCCAGGGCGTCCAGGAAGGGGTGGCGGAGGATGTACGCGCCGACGGAATAGACCAGCGTCACCGCCATGCAGAACCAGAACGCGAACGCCGAGGCCCGGCCCGCGCGGTCGTAATCCTGGCGGCCCAGGGCCTGGGAGATCACGCTCGAGCCGCCCACGCCGAACAGGTTGGAAATGGCGGAGAGGAACATGAACGCGGGCATGCAGATCGTCACCGCGGTGATCATGGAATCGCTGCCCGTCAGGCCGATAAAGAAGGTATCGGCCATGTTGTATATCACCAGGATGATCTGCCCGATCACCGTCGGCAGCGCCAGGCGCAGAACGGCCTGCACGATGGGCGCGTCGCTGAACGTCGCTTCCCTGCGTTTGCTGATCGGCATCTCTCCATGCCCCCTTTGCCCGTTTCTCGGCGTCCTCTCCCCAGGGGGACAGACGCAAGCCGCGGTCCCTCCCCCTAGGGAGCGGCCCTGCCGGCGGTCCTGTATCAGGCCTGAGGACGCGGAAGACGCCGCCGCGGCATCGCGCTGCCCGGTGCGCCTTCCCTTTTATAAAAATGTATTATAGCGATTGCCGCCCAAAAGGCAAGCAAGGAATAATAATCAATCGATAATGTTTCTTTATAATGCGAACGATCGGAAAAAAGCGCTGTTCCCGCTGGAATTTCACGCATTTTTCCGTCGGAACGGTTTCCCCGCGGCCAATCTCCCCATAGCATTATTTTTCCTTATGGGCATTCTCGCTTCCCTTATGAGGACAGGCTGCGATTCTATTGTATGCGCTCCGCCGCCTCTTGAGCCCGCGCGCGATCCGTGGTATTCTGTCATCATCCTGCAGCGGAAGTGACCATGCGATGAAGAATCTCCTGAATTACCAATCCTCCGAATACGACTGCGGCCCGACCAGCCTCACCAACGCCATCCGCTTCCTCTTCGAACGCGAGGAGGTGCCGCCCCTCCTGCTCAAGCAGATCTGGGTCATGGGAAACGATACCTTCTCCGACGGGGGCGAGATGGGCAAACACGGGACCTCCAAGGCTTCCATGCGCTATATGGCATCCTGGCTGCGCGACTTCGGCAAGGTCTGCGGGTTCCCCATCCAGGCCGAGTTCCTGGAGCTGGAGGATACCGCCGTCGCCCCCGGCAGCCGTTCCTGGGAGTGCCTGGAGAAGGGCGGCTGCGTGGTGATGCGCTGTGTCGCGGACCACATCCCCCATTATGTGCTGCTGACGCGCCTCCTTCCGGACGGGGAGGTCGGCCTGTTTGACCCCTACGAGGAGGAACCCGTCTTCCGCGAGCCCGGACGGCGCGTCGTACGCGGCAAACCTCGCGTGATGAACCGCGCCGTGCGCTATGAGCTCCTCAACCGCGAGGACGAGGCCGATTACGCCATGAGCGCCCTGGACACGCGCGAAAACCTGCTCCTCTGGCGAACGGACAAGCTCTGACGGGAGCGAAAGGATCCTCCCACGCCCCGCCCGGCTGGATTCTGACCTTTCCCGGCCGTGCTCTTCGATTCTCTTCCGAAGGACGTTTCTGTCGAGAAGTTGTCTTCCGCGCCCAGGAGGAGCGCGCCTTGCATGGCGCGCTCCTCCTGGGCCGCCTCGGCAGGGGCTTCGCCCCTGCACCCCAACGCCGAGCGAAGCCGTGCGGGCTCAGGCCCGCACGGCTTCGCTCGGCCTGGGCAGAGGGGG
>CACZOT010000297.1 GCA_902782795.1 uncultured Eubacteriales bacterium
CATTCCCCCTGGCAGAGGTCCAGGAGGCGGAGCCTCCTGGCGGGGTGCAGGGGCGGAGCCCCTGCCAGGGGTGCAGGGGGCAGAGTCCCCTGCCAGGGGTCCAGGGGACGGCGTCCCCTGGCGGTTCCCCCGGCGTGGTCACAGCCTCGCCTCCTCCAGCCTGCGTATTCTCGCGCGGAGGACGGCTCCCTGGACGCCCAGCGCGACGGCGAGCGCGGCGCACAACCCCGCGAGCCCCCAGACGATCCGCTGAACGGCTCCGGCGGCTTGGGTCCGGGGAGCCTCCTTCTCCGCGGGGGCGGGCCGCTCCTCCACCGTCAGGGAGACGGGCAGCTCCAGGGCGGCGGCGTTGCCCCACTGGTCCTCGGCCGTGACGGAAACCGCGCCCGTATACTCGCCCGGCGCGGCTGCGCTGGGCACGAGGCAGCTCCACTTCGCCGGGCGGCTCTCCCCGGCGGGGATGTTCCCCACCAGCACGCTCTGCCGCTCCACCACGCCGGGCAGCGACAGACTCGCGCAGACGTTGCGCAGCTCCGTACGGCCCAGGTTCATCAGGGGCAGAGTCAGGGCGGCGGCCTCCCCCTGGAGGGCGCTGGCCGCGCCCTGGATCCCGCCCTGCTCGAGGCGGATCTCCTCCGTCACGGGCAGGTAGAACGTCTGGGCGAAGGAGCGGCTCTCCCCGAGGACGGTGCACGTCAGGTCGAAGCGCAGGGCGTGCACGGTCACGCCCGCCCCAGGCAGGACGGTCAGCGGCACGCGGAGCGCGGCGCTCTCCCCGGGCAGAAGGTCCGGCGCGGTGTGCAGATCCGTTCCCGCGGGGAGGATCTCGCCGGTCGGGTCGGTCACGGTGAAGACGATGTCCGTGAGGGCGCGGTCCGGCCAGGGGTCGGCGATCGTCGCGCTGAGGATGGCCTCCTCCCCCGGGACGAGCCGCCCCTCCACGCCGGAGAGCGCGGGCCGTCCGTCCCCCTCGGGCGGCAGACCGCCCCGCAGGCGCAGCAGAAGCTCCGCCTCGCCCCGGCAGCCCTCGCCCTCCAGGCGCACCGTGCAGGGGTAGTCGCCGCTGCGGTAATCGCTGAGCAGGCGCAGCTTGAAGCGCACGGGCCAGAGGCCGGTCTCGTCGCGGACAGCGGTGACGGCCATGCTCTGTTCGCGGAAGGGCGTGACGGCGCTTTCGGACATCTCCAGGGTGGCCGTGACGCGGCCGGTCCCCTCCGGAGCGGACACGGGCAGGAGAATCACCAGCGCGTCCCCCTGGACGAGCGGTTCCCAGCCCTGCGTCCAGCTGCGCTCCATCCCGGCAGCGAGAGCGTCCTTCTCCCAGACGATCTTCCCCTCCCCCTCCGCGCTCGCCGCGCGGGACGCGGGAAACCAGAGGGCGGCGACGAGGCACGCCCACAATACCAAGCGTTTCATAGTTTTTCACAGCTCCCGGATGTTCTCGATGATGGAGCGCCGCACCACGGCGTTCAGGCTGCGGCGCAAAATGACGGCGCAGGCCGTCCACGCGCAGGCGAGGAAAAGGAGATCCGCACCGACGGCCGCGGGCAGGACGCTCCGCGCGCCGACGATCATGCCGGAGAGAGCCAGCGCCGCGATGGCTGCGGCTCCGATAACGGCCCCTACGGCGAGGCTCGCGGTGACCTGGCCGCTGTAGCACCGCCCCAGGACCTCCCGGCTCGCGCCGACGGCGCGCAGGGTGCCGATGGCGCGAGCGTCCGCGGCGATGCGCCGCTTCACGTTCCCCGAGACCATCCCCACCGCTGCGGCCAGGAACACGAGGCTCGCGGAAAGGAGGGTCAGGAAGGCGGCGCGTTTCTCCTCCAGGCGCTCGCGGTACGCGCGCATCATGTTGGTCACCTGCAGATTGCCGCGCGCCGCGATGCCGGCGACGCGCCGCTCGAGGGCTTCCTCCCGCTCGGGCGAGGGCTCGGAGGCGAGATCGACAGTAAGATTGTTGATGGAGCGCAGATCCAGCCCCAGGGCGCGCGCGCCGCGCTCCGTGGTGATCAGACACATGCCCCAAAGGTCGCCTGCCCGGCCCCGCAGCAAGCCGCCCACGCGGACGGACGCGTCATGCCGCCCCAGGGAGGCGTAGAATTCCCGCAGGCTCTCCGGCTCATCGCTGCGGACGGCCATCCCCTCCCAATCGGGGCAGACCAGCTGGGTGAAGGCCAGGGTCTGACCGACGGCGAAATAATCGTTGCGGCTGGAGAGGGTATAGCGCGCGTCCACGGGATACGGCGCGATGACGACGCTGTGGCCGTACGTACGGGTATAATAATCCGGCGCGTACACCAGCACCTCCGCTCCCGAATCCAGCGCCGCCCGGTCGACGCGCCCCTCGACGAGGGCCTCCCGCCAGGCGTCGGGGATCTCGTCCACGATCTTCACCCCGATCGGCCAGAGCTTCTTCTCCGTGCCCAGGAGCTGCTGCGCGGCCCACATTTCCATGGCGTCCTGCCGCACGGACCAATCCATGCTTTCGTCCGGCCAGCCGTTGTCCAGGCGCAGCGCCTCCGCGCTGGAGAGGAAGCCTCCCGCCTCCCCGCCGAGGAAATACTCCGTCACGCGGTCCAGCAAAAGATCCACGGAGACGTCGTAGTCGACGCGCACGCCGCCGACGCCGGGCAGAGCGCGCAGTTGGGCGATGTCCCCTTCGGAAAGGAGCGGTTCGGCGATGCCCTGGAAATACTGCCCGCCCCAGCTGTTTTGGCCCTGCAGATAAAAGCCGGCGCTGTGTTCTCCCGGCAGAACGGCCTGTACGCCCGTCGCCGCCAGGAAGACCATGAACAGCATCACGCCCACGAGCAGGGCCGGGCCCACGAGGCGCGCCGGGTGCAGGAAGGTCTGCCGCAGGGCGATGAGCCGCGCGGGCGAGAAATCCCCGCGGCCCGAGCGGCCGCGCATGCGGCGGATGAGGCGGGCGTCGCGCAGGACCTGCATGGGCATGGTCTTCGCCGCGCGCCGCAGGGGCAGATACGCCGAGAGCAGGATCGTCGCGACCGAAAGGACGAGGATCGGCGCGAGCAGCGCCAGGGTCGGCCGGAAGGCGAAGGCCGCCGGGGCGATCCGCGCCAGGAGGAAGGCGCACAGGCAGGCGCAGCCCAGCGCCGCCGGGGCGGTGAGGGCGGCGAGAATCCACGCCTCGCGCCCGAAAATGCGGCGGATCTGCCTTCTGGTCGCGCCGACCGCCCGCAGCATGCCGATCTCCTCCAGGCGCGCGGCGAGGCGGCTCTCCATGGCGCCAGCCACGCCCACGCAGGCCGCGATCACCAGGGAAACGCCCAGCCACAAAGCGCAGATCACCGTCATGGAGCGGATGGGAGAATCCCCATCGAAGGGCGAATCGCTGCCGATCCACCGCGTCACGAGCCCGCCGTCGTAGCGGGCCACGCCCACCAGGCGCCCTTCATCATTCTGGTATTCGTCCCGCAGGATCTGGTCCGTCGAGCGCAGCATGGCGCGCACGCCGCGGCCGGGCCGCAGGGTCATCACGCGGTGCAGGACGGTCCGGCCCGTTTGAAAGGGGGCGTCCTCCGGGGAGACGACGAGCGCCGGCATCTGCATGACCGCGGTTGTTCCATCGCTGTTATAGCTGAAATACGTCCCGGAGAAGGTCAGCAGCCCGGCCTGCTCCGGCAGGACTCCCACCAGCGTGTAGGCGCGCGTCTCCGGCGCGCCGTCGATGGGCGTGATCGTCAACTCCACCGTCGCGCCCAGCTCCGCCGCGATCTCCAGCATCTCCAGAGCGCCCTCCTCGGCGGCGAGCTCTCCCGGCTGTTCGGGGAGCCTGCCTGCGATCACGCGACGGCGCAGGAGGCGTGCCGCGTCCTCGTCGTACCAGCCCAAGTGCTTCGCGCCCTCGGCGACGGAGCCCGTCACGCCCACGCGGGCGATAGTGTCGAACCAGCCGCTTTCGCGCAGTTCCCCGTCGGAGATGGGGCAGTCGAAGAGGATGGCGTCCTCCGCGCCGAGGCGGTCCGTCTGTTTTGCCCGCAGGGAGGCGGCCGCGCCCTGCACGGCCAGGCAGACGAAGCTCACCAGGAAGAGGGAAAGGAAGATGCCCGCGGCGAGGCTTCGGTAGGCGCCCGGGTTGGCGCGCAGGCCGGCCCCGGCCAGGCGGTTCATGGTCAGATCCTTCACTGCGCCTTCACCCCGCGATCCATGGCGCTGGCCCCGTCCTCGATCACGCTGAGGACCTCGATGCTCGTGGCATAGTCCAGC
>CACZOT010000298.1 GCA_902782795.1 uncultured Eubacteriales bacterium
AGACCGGCGCACATTAAACAGTATAACACATTATGTTTTTTTTGCAACAGATAATTCACACGCCCTCCCTCGGTCGGGAGTTTTTTTTCGTGATTTTTTTGTGTATACTATGGTTGGGCGAGCTCGAGCGCCGCCCGAAGGAGGATACTTTATGCTGAAAAAGAACGAGACGAAGATCGCCATCGTCGGCGCGCGGGGCATGGAACACACGCTCAACGTGGAGCCCTCCGAGGACGAGACCGCCCTCCTGCGCGCATCCGCAGAGGCGGTACGCGGCCATTCTTTCGCCCAGATCTGACGGAAAGGAAACACCAAAGCCATGCGCTCGCTCCTCGTTTACCTGAAGAAGTACCGCAGGGACGCCATCCTCGCGCCCGCGTTCAAGCTCCTGGAGGCTCTGTTCGAGCTGGCCGTTCCCCTGGTGATGGCCGGTGTCATCGACGTGGGTATCGCCCAGGGCGACACCGGCTACATTCTGCGCATGTGCGGCCTTCTCGTGCTTCTTGGCGTCGCGGGGCTGGCCGTCTCCATCACGGCGCAGTTCTTCGCCGCCCGCGCCGCCACGGGTTTTGCCGCCGGTCTGCGTCGCGCGCTCTTTGGCCGCATCCAGGAATTCTCTTTCTCGCAGATGGATCTGTTCGGCACGGACACGCTCGTCACCCGCATGACCAGCGATATCAGCCAGGTACAATCCGGCCTGAACCTGACGCTGCG
Organism: uncultured Eubacteriales bacterium; assembly: GCA_902782795.1. Lineage (GTDB taxonomy): Bacteria > Bacillota > Clostridia > Christensenellales > Aristaeellaceae > UBA1224. The sequence goes on from CACZOT010000298.1 coordinate 715, forward strand.
GCTCTTTCTGCGCTCCCCCTTCATCGTGTTCGGCAGCATGGTCATGGCCTTCACCGTTGACGCCCGTTCAGCCCGCGTCTTTGCCGCGACCATCCCCCTCCTAGCGGTGGTGGTGTTCGGAGTGATGCTGATCTCCTTGCCCCTGTATGGCAAGGTGCAGACTCGCTTGGACGGCATCATGACCGCCACGCGGGAGAACCTCTCCGGCGCGCGCGTCATCCGCGCCTTTGGCCAGGAGGACCGCGAGGAAGAGCGATTCCGCGCCCAGAACGCGGAACTGACCCGTACCCAGAAATTCGTCGGGCGCATCTCCGCTCTCATGAACCCCCTCACCTATGTGATGGTGAACATCGCCACAGCCGTGCTCATTCAGCGCGGAGCCGTGCGCGTCGATAGCGGGATCCTCACACAAGGACAGGTCATCGCCCTGCTCAACTACATGTCCCAGATCCTCGTGGAGCTGATCAAAATGGCCAACTTCATCATCCAGATGACGAAGGCCTCCGCCTGCGCGCGGCGCGTGGCGGACGTGTTGGAGACCGAGCCGGATATGCCGGACGGTTCTCTCTCCCTCGCCGACGCCGATCCCAACGCCCCAGCTGTAGCTTTCCACGGCGTTTCACTTTCCTACAAAGGCAGCTCCGGCAGAGCTCTGGAGGACGTCTCCTTCACGGCGCGCCGCGGCGAGACCGTCGGGATCATCGGCGGAACGGGCAGCGGGAAATCCTCGCTCGTGAACCTCATCCCTCGCTTTTACGACGCCACTTCCGGCTCTGTGGAGGTGTTAGGACACGACGTGCGCGCGTACCGTGAAGAGGAGCTGCGCCGCGCCGTGGGCGTGGTCCTGCAGAAGGCAGAGCTCTTCAAGGGAACCATCGCCGGAAACGTCCGCTGGGGCAACGAAAGCGCCACCGACGAGGAGGTCGACAGCGCCCTAGCCGCCGCACAGGCCAAAGAGTTCGTAGACTCTCGGGCCGAAGGCTCTACCGCGCCTGTGGAACAGAGCGGCCGCAACCTATCCGGCGGCCAGAAGCAGCGCCTTACCATCGCGCGGGCGCTGCTCAAAAAGCCGGAGATCCTCATCCTGGACGACAGCGCCTCCGCCCTGGATTTCGCCACCGACGCCCGGCTCCGCGCTGCCATCCGGGAAGCCTCGCGCGATATGACGACCTTTATCGTCTCCCAGAGGGCCGCGTCCGTCCAGCACGCGGATCAGATTCTCGTCCTGGACGACGGCCGCCTCGTCGCCCGCGGCACGCACGAGGAGCTTCTCGCCTCCAGCCCGGTCTACCAGGAGATTTATTATTCCCAGTTTCCAAAGGAGGACGCCGCCCATGGATAAGAGCAAGCGCGCCGCGCAGGCGAGGGTCCTCCGGCGGGTGCTGCGCTATCTTGGTCGCAGCCGCGCGTATCTGGCGGCATCGCTTCTGCTGGCGCTGGCCACTGTGCTCCTGACCCTGTACATCCCCAAGCTCACAGGCGAGGCTGTGGACCGCATGCTCGGCCCCGGGCAGGTCGATTTCGCCGGGGTCGCGGCGGTGATCGCCCGCATCCTCGTCTGCGCCGCCGTCACTGGCGCGTGCCAATGGCTGATGAGCCTGTGCAACAACAAAATGACCTTTGAGGTCGTGCGGGATATCCGCAACGACGCCTTCGCCAAGATCGAACGGCTGCCGCTGGGCTACATCGACAGCCATCCCTGGGGCGAGATCGAGAGCCGCGTCATCGCCGACGCCGATCAGTTCGCCGACGGCCTGCTCATGGGCTTTACCCAGCTCTTCAGCGGCGTGGTGACGATCCTGGGCACCCTCGTATTCATGCTGACGGTGGACGCGCGCATCACCCTGGCCGTGGTAGTGATCACGCCGGTCTCCCTCTTGGTGGCGGCGTTCATCTCCAAGCGCACGTACGTTCTCTTCCGCAGGCAATCGGAGCTGCGCGGCGAGCAGACCGCCTTCATCAACGAGATGATCGAGGGGCAAAAGGTCGTCAAAGCCTTCGGCCGGAAGGAAGCTGTCGAAGAGGAATTCGACAGGATCAACGAGCGTCTCTCCGCCTGTTCCCTGCGCGCGGTGTTCTTCTCCTCCATCACCAATCCCGCGACGCGGTTCGTCAACAGTTTGGTCTACACCTGCGTAGGGCTGGTTGGCGCGCTGGCGGTGGTGAGAGGCACCCTCTCCGTAGGCCAGCTGGCCGCCTTCCTGCGCTACGCGAACCAGTACACCAAACCCTTCAACGAGATCTCCGGCGTCATCGCCGAATTGCAGAACGCCATCGCCTGCGCGGAGCGCGTCTTCGAGCTCATCGACGAAGATCCGCAAACCCCCGACGCGCCGGACGCCGCCTCCCCCTCCGCTTTCCATGGCGAGGTGACGCTCCAGGATGTGGATTTCGGTTATGTCCCGGCGCGTCCGCTCATCCAGGGCCTCAACCTGCGCGTGCAGCCCGGTCAGAAGGTGGCCATCGTCGGTCCGACGGGCTGCGGCAAGACCACGCTCATCAACCTGCTGATGCGCTTTTACGACGTGGACCGCGGGGCGATCTTTGTCGATGGCAAGGACGCCCGCTCCTATACCCGCCGATCCCTGCGGGACGGATACGGCATGGTCCTCCAGGAAACCTGGCTGCGCTCGGGGACTGTGCGGGAGAATATCACCATGGCGGACCCTTCCATTCCAGAGGAAGAAATGCTCTCTGCTGCGCGCGCCTGCCATATCGATTCCTTCATCCGCCGCCTGCCGCAGGGGTACGATACCCCCGTCGCGCGCAACGGCGAGGGCTTCTCCCAGGGCCAGCGGCAGCTGCTTTGTATCGCCCGGGTGATGATGAGCCGGCCCTATATGCTCATTCTCGACGAAGCGACCTCCTCCATCGACACACGCACCGAGTTGAAGATCCAGGAGGCGTTCAACGCCCTCATGGAAGGCAGGACGAGCTTTATCGTCGCGCACCGACTCTCCACCATCCGTAACGCCGACGTAATCCTCGTCATGAAGGACGGGAGCATCATCGAGCAGGGCGATCATGAAACGCTCATGGCCGCTCGCGGGTTCTACTACGATCTGTACCAGAGCCAGTTCCTCGGGAAAGCGATTTAGCTTTTACAAGCGGATATAGACAGCGCGGGCGGGAGCCGTTGATGGGCCTCCCGCCCGCGCTGTCTATAGAGAACTGTCAATCGATCGTGCCGCCGCCGATCAGCCTCGCGCCATCGTACAGGGCGGCCGTCTGCCCGCGCGCGGGCGCGCGCAGAGGTTCGTCGGCAAGGATATGCGCCCCCGTTTCCGTGGGAACGACCGTGCACTCCGGCGTCTCCCAGCGCGTATGGCGCACGCGCACAGCGGCGCGCACGGGGCCTTCGGGACGCCCGTCGATCCAGTTCACGTCCACGATATCGAATTCCCGATGGAACAGGTCTTCCCACAGGCAGAGCTCGATGCGGTTCTCGGCCGCGTCGATTTGGGCTACGTACAGCCTGCGCCCGTCCCGCATTTCGGGCCAGCGCTGGCCCACGGTATAACGGTGGATGCCTTCGTGCGCGCCGATTTCCTCGCCCCGGAAGACGGCTGGGCCGGGCCCCGGCGCGACGCCGCGGGCCTCCAGCCATTGGGCGTAGGTCTGCCCCTTAATAAAGCAGTTTTCGCGGCTGTCGGGCTTGGCGGCGACTTTTAGGCCCATTTCCGCCGCCATGGCGCGCACGCGCGGTTTGTCGTATTCACCCAGGGGCAGAAGCAGCCGCCTGATCTGCTCGCGCGTGAGGCGGCAGAGCATGTAGCTCTGGTCGTTGTCCGGCGCGCCCATATAGAGGTTCTCGCCGTCCGTGCGCACATAATGCCCGGTGGCGATCTTCTCCGCGCCGATCTCCTCCGCGCGGCGCCAAAGGGCTGGCAGCTTCACAGTGGGGTTGCAGCCCGTACAGGGGTTGGGTGTCCTGCCTTCGAGATATGCGCGGGCGAACGGCGCGCAGACGCGCTCCTCCAGTTCGGCGTGAATATCCACGACCGTCAGATCCACGCCGAGCGTGCGCGCGCTCTCCTCCGCGTCCCGCCGGGCGTTCTCTCCGGCGATGTCCAGATACACGCCGTGCACTTCCCAGCCCGCTTCCTGCAAAACGCGCGCCGCCACGGCGGAATCCACCCCGTCGGACAGCCCGAGAACGACCTTTCTGACCATTCCCCCATCCCCCTTTGCGGTCCCATGGGCCTATTATACCCAAAAAGGCGTGCCGCGCAGCGAAAGATATGTTATAATTTGCTCCGGGAACTTGTGTAAAAAGGAGCGTCCTTTCCATGCTGTACCCAAAGAATCGTGAAAAGACCCTCTCACCTGACCTGTTCGCCAGGCCCACATGCGAATATCGTTCCACGCCTTTCTGGGCCTGGAACGGCCGCCTCACCAAGGAGGAGCTTGGCCGTCAGATCGAGATCTTCCGCAAGATGGGGTTCGGAGGCTTTCACATGCACGTGCGCACGGGCATGGATACCACCTATCTCACCGAGGAATTTCTGGACTTCGTGCGCTTTTGCATCGACAAAGCCAAAAAAGAGGAGATGCTCGCCTGGCTTTACGACGAGGACCGCTGGCCGTCCGGCACGGCGGGCGGGCGCGTCACGGCGGATCACCCCGAGCACGCGCGCAAATCGCTCCTTCTGACGACTGCTCCCTACGCGCCGGACCGCCCTCACCGCGCCAAAGGTCCGGAGCCCGGCCGCGGCCAGGGCAGTGTCCGGCAAGACAACGGAGAACTCCTCGCCGTGTACGACGTCCGGCTGAACGAGGACGGCACGCTGCGCTCCTACCGCCGCGTCGCAGAGGACGACGCGGCCGAAGGCGTCAGGTGGTACGCCTACCTCGAGCACGCCGCGGACGACCCCTGGTTCAACAACCATCCCTATGTGGACACGCTCTCCCGCGAGGCGATCGGCGCATTCATCGAGAGCACCCACGAGGTCTACGCCCGAAGCGTCGGACAGGATTTCGGCGGCGCGGTACCCGCCATCTTCACGGACGAGCCGCAGTTCACTCCCAAGAACGCCCTCAATTTTGCCGCAGAGCAGACGGACGTGTTCCTCCCCTGGACGGGCCGCCTTCCCGAAGTATACAGGGAAACCTACGGTGAGGAGATCCTGGACAAACTGCCCGAGCTGGTCTGGGAGGAGCCGGAGGGCCAGCTCTCCCACGTGCGCTGGCGCTTCCAGAACACCGTAGCGAACCTCTTCGTGGAGAGCTTCTGCGCGCAGATCGGCTCCTGGTGCGACAGCCACGGCATCGCCCTCACCGGTCACGTCATGGAGGAGCCCACCCTGCGCAGCCAGACCCGCGCGGTGGGCGACGCCATGCGCTGCTACCGGCCCTTCGGCATCCCCGGCATTGATATGCTCTGCGATTTCCACGAGTACACCACCGCCAAGCAGTGCCAATCCATCGTCCGGCAGACGGGCCGCGAGGGCATGCTTTCGGAGCTCTACGGCGTCACGGGCTGGGATTATGATTTCCGTGGCTACAAGCTCCAGGGCGATTGGCAGGCCGCGCTGGGCGTGACGGTGCGCGTCCCCCACCTGGCCTGGATGACCATGAAGGGCGAAGCCAAGCGGGATTATCCCGCCTCGATCAACTATCAATCCCCCTGGTGGGACCAGTTCAGCCTGGTGGAAGACCACTTTGCCCGCCTGAACACCGCCCTCACGCGGGGCAAGGCTGATGTCCGAGTGGCGGTGGTGCATCCCATCGAGAGCTATTGGCTGCACTGGGGGCCGTCCGACCAGACCGCCGCCGCGCGCGACCAGATGGAATCGCAGTTCAAAACGCTCACGGAGACTCTGCTCCTTGGCAATATCGATTTCGATTTCCTTAATGAAGCGGAGCTTCCCGTCCTCTGCGAAAAGGGCGGCGCGCCGCTGCGCGTCGGCGAAATGGCCTACGACGCCGTGATCGTCCCGCCGCTGACCACCGTGCGCTCCACGACTCTCGAGCGTCTGGACGCCTTCCTCAGGGCAGGAGGCGCGCTCTTCTGCCTGGGCGAGGCGCCGACCCTCGTGGACGCAGATCCTTCCCCCGCGGCGAAGGAGATATTCGACAAGGCTGTGCGCGTGCCCTTCGACGTCGGCTCCATCCTGGAGGCTCTAGAG
>CACZOT010000299.1 GCA_902782795.1 uncultured Eubacteriales bacterium
CCCCGCCGATGCCCGTCCCGAAGGAGAGGAACACGGCGTGGTCCACGCCCTTGCAGGCTCCGCTGGTCCATTCGGCGAGCAGGGCGGCCTGGGCGTCGTTGTCGACCCAGACGGGCAGGCCCAGCTCCTCCTCGAGCATATCGCGCACGGGCGTGGCGGAGAACTCCAGGTTGTCCGCCCAGACGCGCCCGGTATCCAGCGCCACCGCGCCGGCGCAGGCGACGCCCACGCGGCCGATCTCATAGCGCTTCATGGCCTCGCGCACCGCCTCGGCGATCTGGCCCATGAAGGCCTCCGGATCGCCCACCAGGGTGGGGATCTGCATGCGCCAGACGGGCTCCACGTCGCGCCCGACCACGCCCATCTTCACGCTCGTCCCGCCGATATCGATCCCGATCGTATACATCGTATTCCCGCTCCCCGTGTATTAGTCGTTCTCCCGCGCGGCGATGTCGTCCAGAAGGCCGCACACCACGTTCCAAAGATCGCCTTCGGGCGTGTAATCCGCCGCCAGGGCGTAATGGGCGCGCTTCTGCCGCAGGAGGGCGCGCGCCGTCTCCTCGCTCCAGGGGTTATAGACCGCGATGGCCGTTCCGCCCTTTTGCTTGGTCATTTTCATGCAGGGCACGTCCGTGAGCCCGTCGCCGATGTAGATCATGTTCGGGAAGGGCACGCGGCGCAGGTGCTCCGGCGTGAAATCGTTGAGATCATGGTCGTTGGTGATGTCCAGGATGCCCTTGTTGATGCGGAAGAGATACTGCGTCTTGGCCGTGTAGTTCACGTCCGTCGCCGGCCAGAAGGGCTCTCCGCTTTCATCGTAGCAGAAGGACGCCGCGAACACTTCCTTGAACTCCCCGGCGATGCGCGAGCCCTCGATCAGCTCCCGCAGGCCCGAGGAGATGATATAGTGCTCGCACTCCAGCCCGATCGAGCGCGCGTATTCGTTCACGCGTCCAAACCATTCCGGCACGCCGGGGTTGAAATCGATCGCCGCGCCCAGACGCCGGAAGTCCTCCCTCGTCAGTTTCACGCCCAGCTTGCGCGCCCGCGCGAGGGTCACGCCCATGTAGGAGAGGATGCCGTCCGCCCTGTGCCGGAGCGCGAATTCCCGGCATTCCTCCCAGAAATCCTCCGATTCCGCGCCTAGCTCCTCGATCAGGCCGTATTCCTGCATGCAGCGCGGGGTCAGCGTGTCGTCAAAATCGTAGATCAGCGCAGCGATGGCCACGGGGGAGCCTCCTTTTTTCTGTGTTTTGTTTTCGGGACACGTCCGCGGACCTCTGCGTCGGGGGGAGCCGCACGCATACCGTGTGGGCCCGAATAGATCGCTTTGCGTATCCCTGTGGACCCCCAAGACGGGAGTCCAGAGGGCTCCGCCCTCTGGCGGGGTGCAGGGGGCGGAGCCCCCGCCCCCGTATCCTTCTTCTACACCATGGCGGCCCGCACCGCGGCCTCGTCGGGGAAGCGGAGGCGGACGGCGTCCAGGTTGGCGGGGGTGCCGATATCGATGCACTCGCCGGGGAAGAACCAGACGCGCATCTCGCGGCGGCTATAGAGCCATGCCGGGAAGCGTCCGGGGGAATCACCGTTGTTGCCCTCGTCCAGGAAGCGGCCGATGAGGGGCAGGGTGTCGCGGCGATAGCAGTAGATGGCGTAGACGGCGATGTCCGTCTCGGGCCGTTCGGGTTTTTCGGCCAGACGCACGACGCGCCCCTCGCCGTCGAGCGTGGCGATGGCCATGCTGCGGCGGCCCTCCTCGTCGGCCATGTGGCAGGCGAGCAAGGTATCGCGGCCGTGGCGCTGGAACTCGTCGAGCATGCCGTCCAGGGAGAAGGTGATGAAATTATCGCTCGCGGCGACCATCACGTCCTCGTCGATGGCGGCCTTCTCGAGGGCGAAGCGGATATCCCCCACCGCGCCGAGGCGCTCGTCCTCGCCGCGTGTGCCGTCGTCCAGCACCTCGATGGGAAAATTGGGCCAGCGCCGGCGCGCGCCCTCGGCCCAGGCGCAAAAATACTCGAAGTAGCGGTGGTTGGAGACGATCACCGCGCCGTCCACGCGGCCCGTGGCGACGATGTTTTCGGTGAACCAATCCAGCATCGGTCTCCCGGCGATCTCCAGGAGCGCCTTGGGCATGTTTTTCGTCAGCGGATACAGCCGTGTCGCGTATCCGGCCGCAAGGATGATCGCTTTCACGCGCGTGACCCCCTATCGTTTTTTCCAAAATGCTCGTTCGCATGCGCCGGGCCGTTCGGACCCGTTCTTATCATATCACAAAACGCGCCCGCGGGAAAGGCCGCGTCCGCCGTCGCGGACGCGGCCCGATCGCGCTGCGGATCCGTCACTCGCCCAGAAGCGCGTAGGAAACCTTCTCGCCGCCGAGGGAGACCTCGACCGCGATCGACCCGGCCGCCTCCAGCGCGCCGGCGGGAATCTCCGCCAGCAGCAGGAGCCGCCCTTCGCCCAGGGGCGTCAGGGTGGAGAGGAAGCCGTCGCCGGAGCCCTTCTCCACGCGCACGGCGCAATCATAGGCGTATTCGCCGTCGAGGATCGCCCGCGCCGTGAGCTGCCAGCCCAGGCCGAGCTCCGCGGCGCCGGCGTTTTGCAGCAGGCCTTCCGCGACGAGGAAGCGGTTCGCGGCGTCGGCGCATTCCAGCGTGCCCACGCCCGCGGCGGCCTTCGTCGCCGAGACGCTCCCGGCGCACCACCAGCGCTTCAGGCCGATCCGGGCCGTGGAGAGCGGCTCCAGGGACGGCTGTTCTTCCTCGGCCGCGCTCCGGGCCGGAGCGCCGTTCAGGCAGGCCAGAAGCGCCTCGTCCACGCTGCCGGTCTCCGCCAGGCCGAAATAACGCTGGGCCCGCGCGACCGCCGCGGCGGTCTTGGGGCCGTAGGGCTGCTCGTCCGCGCCGGCGAAAAAGCCATTCGCGCGCAGGAGCCGCTGCGCTTCCGACGTCGCGTCGCCGCGCACGCCCGCGCTCAGGGTGCGGCCCGGGCCGGGCAGGAGGGAGGCGTACTCGCTTTCCGCCGACAGGTCCACGGCGCTCCACAGGGGCGCGCCGCCCGCCTCGGCGGCGGTGAGATCCCAAAGGTGGTACTCCGCCGCGCGCAGGCCGCTCAGCTCCGCGCCGAGGCGCAGGCAATCCAGACACTGGCCCTCCAGCCGCTCGCGCACGCCGCCGTCCGCGCCGCGCGCCGCGTTGCAGACATAATTGCGCGCCGAGCCGTGCACGAGGATGGTCACCTGCCCCGCCGCGGCGATCGCCTCCGGCAGGGAGAGGGTCGTTTCATCCAGAGGCGCGAGAAAGCGCTCGGCGCTCGTCCCGCCGAAGGGAGCGGCTTCCGCGCGCACGGCGCAGTCGTAGCGCTTCCCATCGACGATGACGGACACCGCCCGCACGCCGAAGGGCTCCCGGGCCACGAGCGCGAACTCCAGCGCCGGGGCGAGCGTGCCGGTCTTGGCGTTGCCCGCCAGGCGCAGCTGCCAGAGGAGCACTCCGTCGTTCAGGAGGTTGCGCGCCTCGTTCTGGGCTACGGCGTCTTCCAGAGCGGAAAAGAGCGGGTCGTCCACGCTCCAGAGTCCGCTCACAGCGTCCAGCGCAAAGCTCTCGTAGCGCTCCAGGGCGGCCGTGTCGTATCCCTCCGCCGCGCGCGGGACCGCGCCCTCGGCCAGCGCCGCGCCCGTCAGCAGCGCCAGGCACACAAGCGCCGCAAGCAGTCGTTTCTTCATCGGTATCCCCCATTTCTCGCGTCAGACGCCGCTGTAGGCGGAGAAGCCGCCGTCCACCGGCAGCACCACGCCCGTCACGAAGCCCGCGGCCTCGTCGGAAAGCAGGAACATGAGCGGCTCGAGCAGCTCGTCCGCGTCGCCGAAGCGGTCCATGGGCGTGGCGGCGAGGATCTTGCCCGTGCGCGCCGTGGGCGTGCCGTCGGCGTTGAAGAGCAGGGCGCGGTTCTGGTTGGTGACGAAGAAACCCGGCGCCAGCGCGTTCACGCGCACGCCGCTCTTGGCCAGATACACCGCCAGCCACTGCGTGAAGTTGGAAACGCCCGCCTTCGCCGCCGAGTAGGCGGGGATCTTCGTCAGGGGGCGGAAGGCGTTCATGGAGGAGATGTTCAGGATGGAGCCCGCGCCGCGCTCGATCATATCCCTTGCAAAGACCTGCGTGGTGATGAGCGCCGCCGTCACGTTCAGATCGAACACGAAGCGCACGCCGTCCGGGTCCAGATCGAAGAACGTGCGCACGTTCTCCTTTTCCCGGTCGAACTGCTCGTCGTCCGTGGTGCCGCGCGGATTGTTGCCGCCCGCGCCGTTGATGAGGATATCGCACGGGCCGAAGGCCGCGAGCACCGCCTCGCGCGCCTCGCGCAGGCTGTCGGTGGAAAGGCAGTTCGCCTTCACGGCCAGGGCCGTTCCTCCCTCCGCCGTGATCCTCTCCGCGACGGCCCGCGCCGCCTCCTCGTTCAGATCCAGCACGGCGACCTTCGCGCCGCACTGGGCCAGCGCCTCGGAAAACGCGCTGCACAGCACGCCGCCGCCGCCCGTGACCACCGCGACCTTGCCGGACAGATCCGGCGCAAACGCCAATTTCATGATGATCCGCTCCTTTTGTGTTCGTATTCCTTTGGAATATTCCCTTTTCTACTTCGTCTCGTAGCAGGCGACGACCTCGGCGAGATACAGCGTGTGCAGATCGCCGTCGGGGTAAAAGCGCGGCAGAACGCCGGGGTCCATATGGTCCATCTCGGTGCGGCAGAGGACGCGGCACTCGAAGTGGAGCGCGCACTCGCCGACGATGGGCGCGCCGACGCTCTTCGCCGGAGCGGCGGTCAGCCCGTGGCCCCGGAACTTGTCCTCGTCCCGCCCGGAGACGGTCCCCGCGAAGCGCAGCTCCCGGGAAAGTGGCCGGTCCGCGGCGGGCACGCTCACGGTGAACTCGCCCTCGCGCTCGAGGATCTCGTGGGTGAAGCGGCTCGGGCGCACGGCGACGGTCATGACGTCCCGGTTCCAAAAATCGCCGATGGAGCCCCAGCCGATGGTCATGGTGTTGGGCCGGGGGCCGCCCACGCTCAGGAACGCGCCGCCGTGGGTGATCGCCTCGATAAACCTGGTTTCCGCGCCCGGAAGCACGATCCGCATCGCCGGGCACCTCCTTCCGGATCCTTCTTCCCCACCATTATATACCAAAGCGCGGAAAAAAAGTAGTGCCGCTGCGGGAGAACATTTCTTCTTGCCAGACGGGGGCGAACGCGGTAAACTATAATTTAAGACACAATAGCGCCTTATTTGCCTCTAAATCACATCGGAAAAGGGGGGCCTGTCCCATGCAGACCAATACGAAAGAGAAAAAGCGCCGCCGCTGGGGCGACCGCAACGACGGCCGCCTGGTGCGCTCTCTCCCACCCATGTCCAAGATCGAGCCGTTCATCATGGTCACGCGCAACGACGCCTGCAACTCCTTCACGGATGAATTCGAAGTCTCCGCCGCGGAGAAGTACATCCGCGAGAAGCGCGCCGCCGGCCTGACGAATTTCGGCATGCTGCATCTGCTCATCGCCGCCTACGCGCGCGTGTGCGCCCTCCGGCCGGGCGTGAACCGCTTCATCTCCGGCCAGCGGACCTATTCCCGCAGCGAGGTGGAGGTCAACTTCTGCGTCAAGAAGGAGCTGGCCATCGATTCGCCGGACAGCGTGCTCTCCGTGCTCATTTCGCCGGACGCCACCGCGGACGAGGTCTACCGCATCATGGACGCGGAGATCGAAAAGACCAAAAACGAGGACACCTCCTTCGACGCCACCGCGGCCGCCTTCGACCGCCTGCCGCGCCTGTTCAAGAAGTTCGTATTCTGGTTCATCCGCGTGCTGGATTATTTCGGGCTCCTGCCCCGCTTCCTCACGCGCCTCTCGCCCTTCCACGGCTCCATGTTCATCACCTCCATGGCGAGCCTGGGCCTGCCGCCCATCTACCACCATATCTACAACTTCGGCAACGTGCCCGTGTTCATCGCCTTCGGCGTCACCCAGAAGCGGCTGGATCCCCGCCGCGACGGCGCCTTCGAGGAGAAGCGCGTCATGAAGTATTCCGTTGTGATGGACGAGCGCATCTGCGACGGCTACTATTTCGCCGCCGCCTTCCGCACGCTGAACGTCCTCATCCGCAACCCCGCCATGCTGGACAAGCGCCCGGAGCAGGTGCTCAGCGACATCGATTGACCCCAAGCCCTATTTCAGACAGGAGGTCGTTTCCCTATGGCCATCGATTACAAGGCTCTCTTCGATCAGGGCGTGGATCGCCGCGGCACCAACTGCGTCAAGTGGGACGCGCTCGGCTCCCTTTACCAGAACCCGGACGCCATCCCCATGTGGGTGGCCGATACGGATTTCGCCGCTCCGCCGGAGGTCGTGGAGGCGGTCGTCCGCCGCGCCCAGCACGGCGCCTTCGGCTATTCCGCCCATGACGGCGCGGACGTGCGCGCCGCCGCCGCCTGGCTCGCAGGCCGGCACAAGGTGGAGGGCGTCTCGGAGGATTGGTTCGTCTTCTGCCCGGGCGTGGTGGACGCACTCTACGTCTCCGTCTTGGCGCTGACCAAGCCCGGCGACAGGATCGCCATCCAGACGCCGCTGTACGGCCCCTTCCGCATGGTCGTGGAAAAGGCCGGGCGCGAGGTTTACGAAAACCGCCTCATCCACGGGGCGGACGGCTCCTGGAAGATGGACCTCGAAAACCTCGAACGGGGCCTGGCCGGGGGCGTGAAGCTCATGCTCCTGTGCAGCCCCCACAACCCCACCGGCCGCGTCTGGACCCGCGCGGAGCTGACCGACCTGGTCGCCCTGTGCAACCGCTACAACGTCCCCGTCGCCTGCGACGAGATCCACGCGGATATCATCATGCCCGGCTACGAGCACACGAGCATCCTCTCCATCCCCGGCGCCGAAAAGGCCGTCATGGCCATGGCGCCGAGCAAGACCTTCAACCTCGCGGGCCTGTGCCATTCCTTCTTCGCCGTGCCGGACAAGGACACGCGGGAGGTCATGCGCGCCAAGCTCAGCGAGCTGGGCCTCACCGGCTCCAACGTCTTCGGCGAACTGGCCTGCGCCGCCGCCTACACCTACGGCGCGCCCTGGCTGGACGCCCTCAACGAATACCTGCAGGCCAACCGCACCTGTGTCGAGGAGTTCTTCGCAGCCAACATGCCGGAGGTCGGCGTCACCAAGGGCGAGGGCACCTTCCTCATGTGGCTGGATTTCACGGCCTGGGGCCTTCCCGAGGACGACCTGGGCGCCCTGCTCGCCCGCAACGGCGCGGCCCTCAACAAGGGCACCTTCTTCGGCGCGGATTGGGGCGGCTGGATGCGCCTGAACATCGGCACGCCGCGGCGCATCCTGGAGCAGGGCCTCGCCAACATCCTCAAGGCCGCGCGGGAAGTCCGCGGGTAACGGGCTAGAAAGGAGCTTTGACATGGACGATCGTTCCCATCCGGACAGAGCGGAGCTGATCATCTCCTTCTATTCCACCTACGACGAGGAGAACCGCCTGGATCGCACGCGCCACGGCCAGCTGGAATACCTCACCACCATGCGCTATATCCACTCCCTCGCCCCCGCGGGCGGGCGGATCCTCGAAGTCGGCGCGGGCACGGGCCGGTATTCGATCGCCCTGGCTCGGGAGGGCTTCGACGTCGCCGCCGTGGAGCTGGCCGAGAGCAACCTCGCCATCCTCCGCCGCCGGGGCGCGGGCCTTTCCAACCTCGACGCCTGTCAGGGCGACGCGCTGGATCTCTCCCGGTTCCCGGACGGCGCGTTCGATCTGACGCTGCTGCTCGGGCCCATGTACCACCTCTACGACCGCGGCGACGCCGTCGCCGCGCTCCGCGAGGGCCTGCGCGTGACGAAGGAGGGCGGCGCGCTCATCGCCGCGTTCCTCTCCGTGCACGCCATCGTCTACAACAACTACCTGCGCGGCAACACGCCGCCCGGCCTGGAGGAAAACTTCGACGGAAACTGGAACACGCGCCACTTCCTGGAGCAGCTCTTCACCGGCTACGAGCCGGAGGAATTCGAGGCGCTCTTCGATGGGCTTCCCGTCGAAATGCTCTCCCTCGTCTCCGCGGACGGCGCGCTGGAGCTGGCCGAGGACCGCGCGGATTTCGCCATGTCCGACGAGGATTTCGCCGCCTTCGCGCGGTACCACCTGCGCTTCTGCGAGCGGCGGGAGCTCCTGGGGCTGGCGAGCCATCTGCTCTACGTCGGCCGCAAGCGTTCCTGAAAAAAGGAGGCCTTTCCCATGGAGATCAAGCTCCTGGAATGGGATCTCACCGTCTGCAAGGTCGCGGACACGGCCGCGATCGATCTGAGCCGCGAGTTCTATTTCATCGGCCGGACGGACGAGGAGATCTCCCTCGTCTGCCGCACGGAGGACGTCCCGTCCCGGACCCTGGCGCGCGAAGACGGCTGGAAGGGCCTGCGCATCCAGGGCGAGCTGGATTTCTCGCTGGTGGGCATTCTCTCGCGGCTCTCTGGCGTGCTCGCGGCGGAGGGCATCGGCATCTTCGCCGTCTCCACCTACAATACGGATTATATTCTCGTCAAGCGGGAGTATTTCGCCCGGGCCGCCGAGGCCCTTACAGCCGCGGGCTATACCGTCGCCTGACGCCCGCCCGTTTCACGGACAAGGAGGGAAGACTGCGTGCGCGCATTTCTCATCTGCCTTGGCGCCTCGCTGGCCCTGGCCGCGTCTTTTGCCCTGCGCCGCGGGGAGGACCGTCCGGCGCGCCTTGGGGCCTGCGTCGCCTATTGCCTGGGGCTTCCGATCGTTTCGGCGCTCCTGCTCATGCTGTTGGCCTTCGCCGGGATCAGCGCAGATCTTGCGGCCTTTTCTGCTTCTCCCGCCCTCTTCCTCCTGTTCGGTGGGCCGGTTTTGAGCCTCCTTCTTCCCTTTTTCCCGCTGCTGCGGCGTTTCCACCCTACCCGGCAGGGGATATGGCGCGGCGCGCGGCTCTTCGGGTTCTGGCTTGTGGCGATCTGGCTCGCGCACGCCGCCGTCGTTCACTGGGCGAGCGCATTTACACCCGAACGCTGGCAGCGGCCCGGCGCGGAGCATCTGCGGCGACATATGGTCGCAGATCTGGAGCGGAGCTATGCCCTCCCCGGCATGGCCGCAGAAGACGTCCTCTCCCTGCTCGGCGCGCCGGATCTTCCCTGGCGCGGCAGCCAGGAATGGGAATACACGATCTGCCGCGGCTGGGAGCAGCGGTACCTTTTCTTGCGTTTCGACGCGGACGGCCGGGTGGAATCCATTTGGTTGGATAATTGAGCTGGCGCATCTAAACAGCGCCGGGCAGAACTGCTCTGTCCGGCGCTGTTTTCTGCGCGATGCCGCGCGCGGGCAAGCCCGCGCGCTCGCATCGCCGCCATCACGGGGGGGCAGCCCGCGCGCGCGGCGTTCGCGCTTTGCGGGGCTCAGCGGCCCGCGAAACCGATTCTCTTCGTTCCTTTCCCGCCGCGCATTGGCTTTCTCCCTTTTCAATACCTGCAGGGTTCGGGTTCGTCCTTCACTATCAGGGCGGCTGCGGCGCGCACAAAGCTCTCCGGGTTCGAGAAAACACCGCATGGGGTGCAGGGGTATCACCCCTGCCTTGGCGAGGGCGGCGCGGAAGCGCCGCCCTCGCCAAGCGTATCCGCCCGCGCCAGGAGCGCAACCCGATCGTTCGAAACTTCGCCCGCCAGCACCGCCTCCAGCAGCGTTCGCAAGCCCTCCCCGACCGCCGCCCCGCGCAATCCCAGCGCGGCCAGGTCGCCGCCGCTCACGCGCAGGTCGATCACACCGCAGGCGAGCCCTTCCTTCTCGATCTCATCCAGGATCCGCATGGCCTCGCGCCGTTCTTCCCCCTGGAAGGCGACGCGTACTCCCGACCGGACGATTCCCAGAGCCCCAGCGCGCGCGTTCTCCGCGCCGATCCGCGCGGCGAGAGGATACTGTTCGCCGACGAGCCTGCGCAGCGTCCTCATGTCCGGACGCGCCAGGCGGGCGATCTCCACGCATGCGCCCGTCTCCTCGATGGTGCGCTTGTCCGCGCGCAGGCCGCGAAGGGTCTCCATCGCGGGGCCGGCTCCCGCTCCGCCCAGCAGCGCCGCCCAGCAGGCGTATCCCTCAGCCCGGGCCACGCCCTCTGAAACCGACTCCAGGCGCACGCAGGCCGCCTCCCACTGCGCCTCGGAGAGCTCCGCCGCGCAGGGCAGGAGCATGTGAAACACCTCCGGATACGCGCGCAGGACCGGTCCTCCGTTCGTGGTCACGAGCCTGCCCAGCTCTTTCCAGACGCGCTCCGGGGCGACGCGCCGAAGGTTCCCGTACAGCGCGCGGATTGCCGCCCCGGTCTCCTCCTCGATGGAAAAGCCCGGGTACGCCCCGGAAAGCTGCGCGTGGAAGCGCAAGGCACGGATGATGCGCAGCGCGTCCTCCGAGAAACGGCGGCGCGGATCGCCCACCGCGCGGATGCGCATTGCGCGCAGGTCCTCCATGCCGCCGACGTGGTCGATCAGCCCCGATCCGCGCTCCCAGGCGATGGCGTTCATGGTGAAATCCCGTCGCACCACGTCCTCGCGCAGGCTGCGGGTGAAGGTGACGCTGTCCGGGCGGCGCATGTCGCTGTAGTCGCCGTCGCAGCGGAAGGTGGTGATCTCGATGGGCACGCGGTCCTTGATCAGCGTGACCGTGCCGTGGCGGAGACCGGTGGGCACGACGCGCTCGTCCGCGAACGCCGCGATGACCTGCTCCGGCAGGGCGGACGTAGTAATGTCGGTGTCGCTCGGACGCCCGCCAAGGAGCATATCCCGCACACAGCCGCCCACGATGGCCGCCTCGAAGCCGCGCTCCTCCAGGCGGGTCAGGGCAAAGCGCGCCTGCGCTGGCCATTGCTCCCAGCGCGGCGCCTGCAAAGAGATCTGTGTACCGCTGCCCATGCGCCCTCTCCTTTCTTTCGCGGCTGATTATGATCCGGGGGCTCCGCAAAACCGGTTCCTAGCGCCGGGAGGCCACGCAAGCGCTCCTTGCGGATCTCGGGACCGCCCGCGCGCGTGACCATTGCATATCGCGCTGGTTCGCGGCCCGCGAGCCCGATTCTTTGGGTGCTCCCCAGGAACGCCCGGTTTGGGCTTGCACGGCCTCGAGCCGCGCTGTGCCCTGGCGCTTCGGCGCTCTCCGGCCTTGCTTAGGATCCGTCCGGCGCGTCGCGAGGGGTGGCCGAAGGCCGTCCCGAGCGGTGCGCCGG